>SLJN01000171.1 GCA_007135115.1 Balneolales bacterium | reverse complement strand
TTATCGAATCAACGGAAACGAGTGGCGGGAATATACGGATCAGATTGCGCGTGGACTCTCTTGAGGCGGGTCCTGATGCCCTAAAATGGCGCGAACCGTTCAAAATTGAAGGGTACTACAGAGAAGAGTCGGGCCGCGAAAATCTGAAATTCGGTAACTACATAACCGTTTCGGCTGAATTGGATAACCTGGATGAGCCGAGAAATCCACATCAATTTGACTATCGCTCTATTCTTAAGAGACAGGGCATCTATCTGATTGCTTCGATTGATCAAATCAAAGACGCTCACCCGGTGACATCCCCAACCCGGTTGGTGTATTGGCAGTCGGGAGCCCGGCAGCTAATCGACCGAATTTTTTCGGAGGATCATCAGGCGCTGGCCAAAGCTGTAATTCTGGGTGATCGGTCCGGATTGGACAGGGATCATCAAACCGCCTTTTCCAGAGCCGGACTTGCCCATCTGATGGCGGTATCGGGGATGCATGTGGGTTTTCTCATGGCACCAATTTGGTTTCTGATTCCATTTTTCTGGAAGTATAAACACGGCAGTCTTGTGGCTTTTTTAATGTCCGGACTGATTTTAACGGGATATGCCGCTATTACCGGGTTTGCGATATCGGTGTTACGCGCTTCCACGATGGCGGCATTACTGATGTATGCAAGATGCTTCCGCAAGCAAAGCAACGGATTGAACCTGCTTGGAGCTGCCGGTTTAATCCTGTTGATTGCGAATCCCGGATTTTTGTTTGATGTAGGTTTCCAACTGTCTTTCGGTGCGGTTTTAATCATTCTCACAACAATGCCGGCCAGCCGTGAGCTTCTGCCGATCAGGTGGCGTTATACTTGGTCGGCTAAGGTTTACCAGTTTGTGATGGTCAGTATTCTGGTTCAAAGCGGACTTTTTCCCATCCTGGTACATTATTTCAATGAATTTTCATTGATCGGGCCGCTGAGCAATACCATAGCCGTTCCTTTAGTGCAGATCATGTTCACCATATCGCTGTTTAATATGGGGCTTGCCCTAATAGCCCCGGACTTTGCGGTGATCATCAATTATCCGGCAGACGGTATTATATGGTTGATGGATTGGTGGGTGGGAGTAATCACCATGCATGATTTTTCCTGGATCGAGTCGAGTCTGCCGGGGATGTGGTTTTTTCTGCTTTGGACAGCTGCAATTGCTGTTTTTGCATCCTTACACAAACCTGAGCTAAGGTGGAAATGTATAAATGTATTGCTGGGTATTGCGGTACTCGTATCAGCATGGAATCTTTGGCAGAACTGGCAACATCGCGAACTCACCATAACGGCATTTGATGTTGGTCAAGCCGATGCGCTATTGATAGAAGCACCTGACGGTACCACCTTTTTTTACGATACGGGTTTGAAATCGCGTTGGCACGACAGTGGCCGGCAGGTTCTTGAGCCAGAGTTACAGGCTATGGATATCGATCATATTGATGCGATCATCCACTCGCATCCTCATGCTGATCATATCGGTGGAACCCGGCATTTGATAGAGAATTTCACCGTCGATGCCATCTATCAACCGGATTTTGATTATGACAGTCAGGTTTATACCGATATGATGGCTACAGCAGCGGAGAACGAAATTCCGGTAGAGACGGTGGCTTTAGGTGATGTAATCGAGTTGACACCTGAGCTACGGTTATTTGTTCTGGCGCCGCATAATCGCTTGACCGGTAGTGATCCCAATACCTTCTCAGCGGTGGTGAAATTACAATATGGCGAAACTTCGGTGCTTTTGACCGGCGATGCTACCGCACAAACCGAGGAGTTTATGATCGATGATTACGGCTCGTTTCTTGATTCAGACCTGCTGAAAGTCGGCCATCACGGCAGCAGTACAAGCTCAACTGAATCGTTTCTGGATTATGTAGATCCTGCAAAATCGGTAGCTTCACTTGCATTAAACAGCAGATTTGGTCACCCGCATTACGAAGCGGCACATAATTTGGTCGAAAGTGGTACCCGGCTGCGTTATACCAGTTTACAGGGAGCTATAAGGTATGTGAGCTGTGGAAAAGAGATACAGTACGATCCCTGGGATTAGAGTTTTTTATTAATAAATAACTTTTTATATATGTACCAAAAGGGGGTGAACACGTTAATTCAGTGCTTCGTATTGGAAATACTGAATTAAAAATCTGACTCGGTGAACGGTAAAATAGGTTCTGCTAAAACCGATTAGGCATTTTATCAAAAATGATTTTCAGCAATTGCGAAAAACTGAAAGGATAATAATAGCAAGACAAAGTGAAATTAAACCGATTTCGCAGGATGATATCGCGCAGTGCCTCTATTGTCCGGAAGGTTTTGCAATAAACGAATTAAAATTTTAAAAGGTTAAAGTTGGTACTGCCATAGTTGTATAAGGTTATCTATCGATGTTAGGTGTACTACAAACTATAATTTACTTTTCGTTTCTGTTTCTGCTGTTTGGCATCATGCAGTGGTATGTGGGGCGGTTTTATGTCAGTTGGGTGAAAAGCTCAGTGGAAAAGGAGCGCCAATTAAGCTGGCTGAGGGCCGGACTTATTTTCATGCTTTTCGCCAACCTGATTTTCAGTTTCAGGTTTATAACAACAGAATTCGGGTTTTACGATAATTTATTTACGCAGTCGCTGATCATCTATCCCGGCGGAGTTTTCTTCGCAGGCATAACCCTTGCTTTTGCCGCACTTCTCATAACAGATGGCGTTCGCTACAGCATAAAAGGGATAAAGCTGTTGATGGAGAAATTCAAAGATCATCAACAGGAAAAACAGGATGCTCAACACTTTGATCCCGGCCGCCGCAAGTTCTTGAAGACGGCGGGCTCGATTGCCGTTGCCTCTCCCTTCATTGTTACGATGAGTTCATCAGCAGCGACCTCAAGAGATTACAATATAACGCGTCCGGAGCTTTTTTTTCCGGACTTGCCAACCGGTCTTGACGGACTCAAAATTGTTCAGATCAGTGACCTGCATTCCGGTATTTATATGACGGAGCGGCAAATCAGCGAAATTTTTGAGATTAGCAATTCACTGAATCCGGAAATTGTCTCATTAACGGGTGACCTTGTAGATACCTCTACTTCTGAGATTTCGAGTATTTATAACACACTTCCGATGTTGAAGTCGGAGTATGGGGTTTTCGGGTGCCTTGGAAATCACGACCACTATGCTTCGGGTTCAGCAGTATCAGCGGCTGTTCGGCAGCGCAACATTCCGATGCTTAATAACAGTCGCAATCACCTCATGATCAACGGAGAGCCGTTGGATATTCTCGGGGTGGATGATGCAGGAAGCGGCTCGCGCAATTTTGCTCGTCTGGATCGCGCGCTTGAGGGCTCTGATCCGGATCATTTCAAACTACTACTATCTCACCGGCCCAATGTTTTCGATTTCAACGGGATTGAACAGGTTGACCTGACCCTCGCCGGACATACACATGGCGGTCAGATTGGCGGTCGATTCATGGGGATTCCGATTTATCCGGTATCCTTATTTCACGATTATACCAAGGGCTTGTTCACAAGAGAGAACCGTAAGATGTATGTGAATGTAGGCGTGGGTATGGTTGGAGTTCCCATTCGGATTGTTCGACCAGAAATCACACTCATCACGCTTAGAAAAGGCTCGCCGCAAAACGATGTCGGTGGCGTTGGCGGATAAATGTGGTAATCAACAAATCGCCGATAGCTGAGTTCAGCTGGCTTCTTGCTTAATACTTTCAAAATTAAATTCCCGGAGTGCTTTTCGGGCGATTTCTTCACCCAGTTTTAATGAAGAAGTCGCCGCCGGGCTCGGCGCACTCAAGACATGAAGTTGATTCTCCGAGGAGATAAACTCAAAGTCATCCAGCATTTTCCCATCCGGACTTATGGCTGTGGCTCGGATTCCAGGGGTATGCGGTATCAAGTCTTCGGAAACGATTTCAGGGATCAACTCCTGGATGGCTTTCGTAAATGATTTTTTTGAATAGGACCGCTTCATCTCTTCCATTCCGATTTTCCAGTATTGAGAAGCAAGCTTTTGAAACCCTTTGTAGGTAAAGGTATCCCAGCTATCGGAAAAGCGGAAACCCCATTTGGAATAGGACTCACGCGCTAGCGATAAGACGGCATTCGGACCGCATTCCACCTCCCCGTGAACGGTTTTGGTACAATGCACTCCTAAAAAAGGAAAATTTTCATCCGGCAGCGGGTAAATCAGTCCGTTAACTTTTGATCGTGCGTCATCCTTCAGCTTATAATACTCGCCTCTGAATGGAATGATTTTTAAATCCGGCTTATGACCGGCCATTTTCGCAATTCGGTCAGCTTGCAAGCCACCGCAATTGATCAGGCTTCGTGTGGTGAATGTCGAGGTTGTCGTGGAAATGTTGAAATGATCATCCTCTGTCCGAACCGCCATCAGTTCTTCGTTCAGAATAATATTGCCGCCATCTTCCCGGATAAGTTCTGCCAGTTTGCGGCAAACGGACTGGAAGTTCACAATTCCGGCAGAGCCCACTTTAATGGCCGCAATACCACGACAATACGGCTCGATTTCTCGCAGCTGCTCGTCGTCAATGATCCGGATATCTTCAATGCTGTTGGTCAGCCCTCTTTCATACAACTGTTTGAGTTGATGCAGTTGGGAGGTATCCGTAGCGACAATCACTTTCCCGCACATTTCATAGGGCAGGTTATGCTTTTTGCAAAACTCGACCAGTTGTTGTTTCCCTTCCCGGCAGTAATTGGCTTTCATACTACCCGGCCGGTAATAAATGCCCGAATGAATTACGCCGGAGTTGTGTCCGCTTTGGTGAAAACCCACTTGCGGGGCTTTTTCCAGAATGGTCAACCTGCAATCGGGATGCAGCTTCTGCAAATGCCGGGCTGTAGCCAGCCCAACGATTCCGGCACCGATAATGGTTATGTCAGTACTTGTGGAGGAAATAAGTGACGCTCCGGGTTTATTGAATTTTTAAAAAGCCTTATCAGAAGAAACAAGATACATAACCTGAATCCAAACAGCACCTGTACAAACCGTTGATGTGTACTAATTCCTGATTGCAGGCGTAAACGTAATAAATTTAACCGGGTCATCCGGTTGATTGGTATAACATGATTTTCACTTAAAACGGATTGATGAATTCGAGGCTTCTAAAAGCACTTAAAGCTCACCAAACGATAGGGGTTTTTTCACATGCACGACCTGATGGAGACGCACTTGGGTCACAGGTTGCCTTAAGTATTTGGCTGAAAAATATGGGCAAGAATATTTTTGCATTCAACCCCGACCCGTTTCCGGATAACCTCAAGTGGATGGAGCCCTTCTTTCCTGTTCAGCAGCCCGACGCAAATGTGGTGAATCAATGCGAGGCTTATGTCTTCCTGGACGGGAATAAACTCGACCGTTTCGGAGAAGTTGCTGCACAGCTCGGTAGCTCCGGGCGACCGTGTTATATGATTGATCATCACCCGGACCCTGAAATGGAGTTTGATGATGGTATTTCCAGACCGGATATCGGATCCACCGCCGAGCTGGTTTATGATTTGATTTGTGAGCATGATTCATCGGCAGTAACTGCCGAAATGGCGAAAGCTCTGTATGCCGGCATCATTACCGATACCGGATCGCTGCGCTTCGATTCGGTTCGCCCGCAGACTCATCGCATTGTAGCGGATTTGCTTGAATCCGGTGGGTTTTCGCCGCCAGAAATTCACGAAGCCATTTACGACAATAATGAAATCCGTCACCTTAAGTTGTTGGGGGCGGCGCTAAAAAAGATTGAACTGTTTAACAGCAATCAGCTTGCCACGATGAGCGTTACTCAAGCAACGCTGGACGAGGCAGGATGCACCTATGCTGATCTCGAAGGATTTGTCGCTTATCCTCTCAGTCTTAAACAGACCAAAGCGGCTTTTTTACTTTGTGAGAAAGATGGCAGGATCAAATTAAGTTTACGGTCAAAATCATCATTAGACGTGAATAAATTAGCCCGTAATTTTGAGGGTGGCGGACATCAGAAAGCAGCCGGGGGATGGCACGACGGACCGATTGAACAGGCTGTAAAAGATGTTGTGGATCAGGCTTCAAAACAGCTTAATTGATTTGAATAGATATGAATAAATCAGCACCAAATATAATCGCTTCCGTGCGGGGTATGATCTCCGGCGTGGGGGGTGTGATGCTGAGTTTATTTATACTTATCAGCTGTGACGGATTGGAGTATGAACGCCAGGATAACCCCTCGCAACGAGCCAATCAGAATGAAGCGGGAAACAATATCGAACATTCTCGCAGTACAGCCATCACAACAGCCGTTGAGCGGTCTTCAAAAGCCGTCGTTGGTATCAAAACTACACAGTTAACCGGAGGGCGCGGCAGCCTTGAGTTTGATTTATTTGAAGGTTTTTTCTATAACCCGGGGCAACCTCAGGAATATACTACCATTGGATCCGGCTTTATCGTCTCTGATGATGGGTATGTGTTGACCAACGAGCATATCAGCAGCCACGGTTCAGAAAAAATTAAAGTGTCTCTTCACGACGGTGAGCTATTTTCGGCAACGCTGGTTGATGCCGATATGCAAACCGACATTGCACTGCTGAAAATTGACGCCGACACCACCTTTAATTTTGTCGAATTTGCCGATTCCGATTCCCTTCAAATCGGCGAATGGGTCATTGCAATCGGTAATCCGACGGGAATGTATGAAGACGGGAAGCCCACAGTGACGGTTGGTGTCGTAAGTGCATCAAACCGAAGTCTTCGCCATGACCCGCGAAGTAATCGCTACTATTTGGATATGATTCAGACGGATGCCACCATCAATCCGGCAAATGCCGGCGGCCCGCTGGTTGATGCCAATGGTAAAGTCCTGGGCATCAATACGCTGATTCAAACAGGTCAGCGCTCACAAATTCAGCCTGGTCTTGGGTTTGCAATACCAAGCAACAGAATCAAACCGCTCATTGAAGCTTTTAAAAAAGGCGGCAGTATTGTTCATGATTTTGACCCTGGTTTTGAAACCGTGCCTGTTACCAACGAAGTCGCCGAAAGGTACAATCTGGATGTAGATCACGGGCTCCTGGTACTCAGCGTAAATAAAGATGGTCCCGCCTACGAATGCGGCATTTTACCGGGGGATGTTCTGTTGCGCGTTGATAACCAGCGTTTGCTGGGTAATGCTCATACCCAGGCGTTATTCAACCAATACAGCCATGGCGACTCTATTGACATTGATGTAATGAGAGACGGAGACTCCTTCAACACCAGCATGTTATTGCGAAAACGAGCAGACCGGGCCAATCCTTAAAAAATATTACGGGTGTAAGGTTTACCTGTGATGCTGCTCTTTAAGTATATTCCTTAGAAATTCTGATTTTAGGTAAGAGAGTATCAGGATGTGTAAACTATGAAGAGAAAGCTTTTTTTCTGGCTTGAAAGTCTCCAAATAACCGTAAAAGAGAGGCGTACTATGATAACATTGATTACTATTCTGTTTGTGATTAGCGGGCTTCATCAACTTGAAAAGCCCTCCGGGTATGACGATGATTTCTATGCTTACTACGAAGACAAATTCAAAGAGCTTAGCGAACAGGCACTTCGCGAAGATTCCCTCATTGCAGCGCAGCATTATCCGCAAGCCCCTCCGGAAAGCGGCACTAACGCAGGCGAGGATGCGTTAGCAAAACAGTCAAATGCCGGTAGCAAGGCTGCGGAAGTTTCCGCTGATACCACCGAGTCGGAACGCGATACCATCAACGTCAATACCGCAGATGCCACCCGCCTTCAGGAATTGCCGGGTGTAGGAGCGGCCATCGCAGAACGAATAGTGGAATACCGCGAAGAAAACGGTCCTTTTGAGGAGATTTCAGATCTGCGCAATGTCCGTGGTATTGGAGAAGCCCGCCTTGAAAACATCCGGCCCTATGTCACATTAGAATAAAACCGAAGTAGATGAGCACAAGAATTATATGGGCTGATGATGAAATTGAACAACTGAAACCACACATTATTTTCCTGGAAAAAAAGGGATTTGATGTAACACCGGTTTCAAACGGTAGTGACGCTATATCGCTGATCGAAAAAGAGCCATTCGATCTTGTATTTCTTGATGAACAAATGCCGGGGATGGACGGCATCACGACACTTTCTGGAATCAAAGACATCAGTCCTACCCTGCCGGTCGTCATGATTACCAAAAGTGAGGAAGAAAGCATCATGGAAGATGCCATCGGGGGGAAAATTTCTGACTATCTGATTAAACCGGTTAATCCGAATCAAATATTATTGACCATCAAGCGGATTTTAGATCGCAGCCGAATCCGCGACGAGAAATCGGCCCAGAGTTACCTGCAAAGTTTTAACAGGATCTCCATGGAGATTAACGAGCAGCCCGATTGGCAGGGCTGGACTGAAATTTACCGGAAACTGACGGGTTGGGATATTGAGCTGGAGCGAAGCGACGAAGGTTTGCGGCAGGTTCTGGATGATCAGTTTCAGCAGGCTAACCTGGAATTCGGTCGGTTTCTTGAAAAAGAATACAAGCACTGGTTATCCGAATCTTATCCGGAGCGCCCGGTGTTGTCACCGGATGTACTGAGCCATTATGTGAAACCGCATCTGGATGAAGGCAAAACCACCATGTTTTTTCTGATCGACTGCATGCGGTACGATCAGTGGCTGGTTTTCCAGTCGATGCTCAGCAAGTTTTATCATATCGAGATGGATTATCACTACTCGATCCTGCCCACGGCCACTCCGTATTCTCGGAACGCCATTTTTGCCGGAATGTATCCGCTCGATATTCAAAAGCGATATCCACACCTCTGGCAGAACGGCGATGAGAATGAAAGCTCTTTGAATCAGTATGAAGAAGAACTTTTGATCGAACAATTCAAAAAGTTCGGCTATGATTTCAGTCCGAAATATGAAAAAATTCTTCAGGCAGATGAGGGCAAAAAAATAGCCGATCGTATTTCCAATTATACCCAGAATCGTTTCAGCTCTTTTGTGATAAACTTTGTGGATATGCTGGTTCACTCACGCTCCGACTCAACGGTTTTGAAAGAACTGGCTCCTGATGTTTCAGCATTTCGCTCACTTACCAAAACCTGGTTTGAGCACTCTTCGCTTTATCAAATGTTTCAGACGCTTGCGGATCATGATATCACCATCGTAGTGACTACCGATCACGGCAGTGTCCGCTCCTTACGAGATACCAAAGTTCTCGGGGATCGTGATACCTCAACGAGTCTGCGATACAAGTTCGGGCGGCATTTAAAATGCGATCATGAT
The DNA here is from genome assembly GCA_007135115.1 of Balneolales bacterium. Taxonomy (GTDB): domain Bacteria; phylum Bacteroidota; class Rhodothermia; order Balneolales; family Natronogracilivirgulaceae; genus SLJN01. The sequence continues at coordinate 23,364 of SLJN01000171.1, read as the reverse complement.
TCGGCCATCATAATCGACCGGCCGCTTGATTATAAGCTGCCCAGAATGAATGCAAGCACCAATTACATCATCGCAAAAGAAGATTACTACTTCATCTACCCGACGAACTATCATCACTATCAGAATCGCTACAGAGACACCTTCCAGCATGGAGGAGCTTCCATGGAGGAGGTCATACTGCCCGTGGCGACGATGAAGCCTAAATCCTGATGAGCAGGAAGATTAGTTTTCGGGGAAGAAAAGAAATCATTACCAACGGAGTTGAGGAAACCCTTAAAGCAGCTCAGGCTTTTGCTGAACAGCTTCAACCTGGCGATGTCGTTGCTTTATCGGGTGAAATGGGCAGCGGCAAAACGCATTTTGTAAAGGGTGTGGTAGAAGGGCTTGGCGGGAATCCCGATCAGGTCGATTCTCCGACTTTTGCGATTGTCAATGAATATGAAGCCCGTTATTCCGTTTATCACATGGATTGTTATCGTCTTGCTGATGAAGAGGAGGCGACAGTAATCGGGCTGGAAAATTATATCAACAGCTCCGGAATTTCTTTGATTGAATGGCCAGACCGAATTGAGCAGCTGTTGCCGGCCACAACTGTTCGGGTAACATTTGATCATGTATCAGAATCGAAACGGAAACTAATGATTGAGTCCGGTTCCTGAGAAATTCTTATTTTCGGGCGTTCATGAGGAATAGTAAGTTGCCATATCGTATTGACCGGTTGCCGGTCATTATGCCATTTCATCGCCGTGCGCTGAACGAGCTTCAGCCCGGGGATCTGGTATATTATGGCCCTTGCCCCGAGTTTTACGGAATCGGGGAAATAATTAATAAGGTAGAACAGTTTTGTATCGTGGATTTTCGTGGAACGGGTGAGTATGGCATTCATAAAGATGCAATGGAATCCAAATACCTGATCCCGATACATAAGTTGAATTTGTCGCATTTACTCACCGAAGTATAGATGGCTGTGAGATGAACCAACCGGGATATCCGGTTGTTTACAGAATGTATATTAAACCTCTTTTGCAATATGAAAACCCTGATTTCGCTACTAACACTGATTTTGGTTTCCGGTTTCACCCTAACCTCCGACGTATCCTATAACGATGAGCAGTTGGAGTTCCTGGAAAACCTGACCTTCACTGATTTTGATGGCAACGAGTACGACCTATCCCGCTTTGAGGGGCAGGTAGTCCTCATTGATGTCTGGGAAACCTGGTGTACGCCATGTCTGGTGAGTTTTCCCCACCTTGACGAACTACAGGAAACCTTTGATGGTGATTTTGTAGTGCTCGCCCTCTCCCCAATGATGATGGATGATCGCGATACCATCACCGGTTTTATAGATGAGCACGATTACGACTTTTTCTACGCCTATAATGATGAGATTGCCGAGGTGCTTGGCATCAACTCCATCCCCTATAAAATCTACATTGACCCTGACGGAAACTTTGTAAAAACAAAAATCGGCAATCAGGGACCCGATGCTGATTATGAGACAACACGAGAAATTATTGAGCAATATGGCGAATAATTTTCGGTTATGATAACCGGTATTTAGAGCCTATTTAGTAATGTCTTAATAAACAGTGAGATATAATATAAGATGAACGTTGAAAAGGTATTAAATAATCCCTACCTTACGACGCTTCAAAATTTGAACTAAACTAACGAATCCATACATGATTCAGGATAAACAAGAAGAAAAGTTACCCTACAAGGTTAAAGATATTAACCTCGCTGACTGGGGTCGAAAAGAAATCAAAATCGCTGAGGCCGAAATGCCTGGCTTGATGGCCCTTCGCGAAGAGTACGGCAAAGAGAAGCCGTTGAAGGGCGCCCGCATCGCCGGCTGCCTCCACATGACTGTACAAACAGCCGTTCTTATTGAGACTCTCCTCGAACTCGGTGCTGAAGTACAATGGTCATCCTGCAATATTTTCTCTACTCAGGACCATGCCGCAGCAGCTATCGCCAGAGACGCATGCCCGGTTTACGCCTGGAAAGGTGAAACTGATGAAGAGTACGACTGGTGTATTGAACAAACTATCTATTTCCCGGATGGCAAGCCGCTTAACATGATTCTTGACGATGGCGGTGACCTCACTGCCATGGTACATGAAAAGTATCCGGAGCTTCTCAAAGGCATCAACGGTCTTTCTGAAGAAACCACTACTGGTGTACACCGTCTTTATCAAATGGCTCAGGAAGGCACCCTCGGTGTTCCGGCCATGAACGTTAACGACTCTGTAACCAAGTCTAAGTTCGACAACCTCTACGGTTGCCGTGAGTCACTGGTTGACGGTATCAAGCGTGGTACCGACGTGATGATCGCCGGTAAAACTGCCGTAGTTGCCGGATATGGTGACGTAGGAAAAGGAAGTGCTCACAGTCTGCGCTCCTACGGTGCCCGTGTTATTGTAACGGAAATTGATCCAATTTGTGCGCTGCAAGCTGCCATGGAAGGCTTTGAAGTTAAGCCCATGGAAGAAGCGGCTCCTGAAGCTAATATCGTAATCACAGCTACCGGTTGTGCCGATGTTCTTCGCGCCGAGCATTTCGAAGTAATGCCGGATCAGGCCATTGTTGGTAATATCGGTCACTTCGACTCTGAAATCCAGGTTAAGTGGCTCGAGAACAATGCCGAGCGAGACAATATTAAGGATCAGGTAGATGCTTTTACCCTGCCTAACGGCAACACCATCTTTCTGCTTTCCGAAGGTCGACTGCTCAACCTCGGTAACGCAACCGGACACCCATCTTTCGTGATGTCCAACAGCTTCACCAACCAGGTTATGGCTCAAATCGCTCTGTGGCAACGCCCGGACGATTTCACCACTGATGTGCATATCCTGCCTAAAGATCTTGATGAAAAGGTTGCTCAACTGCACCTCAGCAAGATCGGTGTTAAGCTTGAAGAACTTACCGAAGATCAGGCCAAGTACCTCGGAATTCCGAAGGACGGTCCGTTTAAGCCGGAACACTATCGGTACTAAACCGGCAAGTTCTCTTAAAAAATTAAGCCCTGATCTGCTACTGCAGGTCAGGGCTTTTTTAATGTATGAAAGACCAGTTGTTGTGCTATGGTCATGTTTTAAGCAGCTTCGAAAGCTTTAACCGCTTCATCTTCGGTCTTGTAGTTGTCAAATACGGTTATGAGCTTGGTGACCATAAGTAAGCTTTCAACTTTTTCGGTAGCACCGCAAATTTTCATATCACCCCCGGCGTTTCGCATAGTCGTTAATCCACTGATGAGAATACCAAGCCCGGATGAGTTCATAAACTTCACACTACTTAAATCAACGACGACATTCTTTTTGCCTTCATCAATAAGTCTCTTTAGCTCTTGTGAAAACTGAGCGGCATCCGGTCCTCCCATAACATTGCCCTTCAGTTTTATGACAACACTGTTATATCGCTCGCTTAATTTAAAATTCATGGCTTTATCGGTTTAATTGTTATTGGTCTCTATTCAGTACATGAAATTGAAAAACCGGAATAGAAACACTGTAAGTTACGTAAAGGCATGACAAAAAGATTCAATCAACTACAAAATTTTGTCACTTTTAGAAACAACGAGTCTTCATAAAAAACAAAAAATTGAAGTTTTCGCAAACGGTTTATTCCGGACAAAACATGTGCCAGAGTGTGCCTAAAAGGTTGCAATAGCTTACTTCAGTGCTTATATTTACTATTCTATATCGGATTTGTTCTGATAATAAAATAAATAAATGCGCTGGTAGCTCAACTGGATAGAGCATCTGACTACGGATCAGAAGGTTGGGGGTTCGAATCCTCCCCAGCGCACACATTGAAGCCCAATGACTTATGAGTTGTTGGGCTTTTTTGTTTTGGGGATGATGTGGATATTGTGGTTCCTATATGTTCTGATTACTAACCTACATTTTGCCACAATAATGAAGACTCCCTTCGCTCGGGAGTCTCATTAGATATAAATCAGCACAAATAAACCCTAATCTGCCGGAAGCCCTCTGATGTTATCAATAAACAGAGCGATATTTCCGGTTGCGGATTCACAAGGCAGAAATTCTACACTTAGTCGCCTTACTTTTTCTAGTGCTGATTTATCCATCCCTTCGAGAAGGTCATCCGGCAAGTTTATTGTCGCGGTATGGGTTTCGGTGCAAACTCTGATGGCTTCGCTATATCCGATCATGTTGTAGTCTTCACCGGTAAGATAAATTCTGGCATGGAGTCCGTCGCCGGGGTCGCAGTCGCCTTCTTCGTGTCTAAGGTCAACAGCGATAGCTTTATATCCGGAAAAGTCACGGAGACTCGGTCCGTAAATTTTGGTGAACTCAGGCTCAAAATGGGTCGGGTCTTGCTGCTTCAGAATACCCATCAGGGAAAACTCTCCATGACTGCTCCACTCATCAGAGATTAAAAAACCTTCAAAATGGTTGGAGCCGATCCACTCGCCTCGATCGCGGTTGTCGAATGAATACAAAACTTCAAACTCCGCTTCTTCCGAAATAGATTGATTGGAAGTTGTTACATCACCGGATGCGTGCGTGAGCGAACATCCGAATATTACCACCAATGAAAAGGCTAAAAGAGGCATAAATAATTTCATAAGAACCTCCAGATATTGATAAAAAATAGGTTAATAGATTTAAAGAACTCAGAAAATAATAGCTTCAAACTGTCCCGATACCGGGAATAACCGAAACTTCCGATGCTCATAAATAAAGCAACAGACTATTCTTCGTTAATAGCTAATTAAGCACCAAACCCGCATTAAAACAATGATGAACGTCATGTTTTAAATGAATAATTGAGGTTAAAGTATAGGAGTTTGTTGTAATAAAGTAAGGGCTGTTAAGCTATTGGCTTACTTTTCGCGGTAGTAGGGTCTGTAAGGCGGACGAGACCAGTGTCGGTGGATCGGTTTCCGGGGATGCAGGTAATGGGGTGGAATAAATTGATAGGGATTATAATAGGAAGTGGTATCAGAAAAGCCATAGGGCGACATCTGAAAGCGAAACATCAGCTCGATCTCGAAACCGTAACCAGGGGAAAATATGACAGGTCGTAAATGACCCGGTCGTGGCTCCCCTTCATGGAAACGTGAGGCGCTGCCGCTGTATCCCCAAATCCAACCGTCTTCTTCATAAACTGCTGAATCCTGAGCACTATTCAGGAAAATCCACTCCCCCTGCTCCTGACTGTACGAAAATGGAGCATAGAACCCGATCACAAATAGTATGGCAAGGAATATTTTCATAGAGGTGGTTATATACTTATCCTATAACGAATAAATAATCTCACAACTTATGCCATCAGAACTACTTAATTACAGTCTGCCTGTTATAGGGAAGCCGGAGCGTGAAATGGTAAGCAAAGTGCTTCAAACGAAATCGGTTTCTCAAGGTGCCTATTTGAGGGATTTTGAAAATCAACTGGCTCATTACTGTGGGGTAAAACACGCTGTTGCGGTTTCAAGTGGTTCGGCAGCGTTGCATCTGGCCTATCTTGCCGCAGGGATTAAGCCGGGAGATCAGGTTGTCATTCCGGCTGTTACATTTGCTTCTACTGCTGCAAGTGCACTTCATTGTGGTGCGGACCCGGTTTTAGGGGATATATCGCCCGAAAACCTGGCATTGGATACCCGAAAGGTTAAATCTCTGTTGAATTCAGAAGCGATTAATCCGAAACTCATTGTACCGGTTTCAATGGGAGGATATGGCTACGATCGACAGGAGATCCACCGGATTGCCGGCGAGTACCAAATACCTGTAATTGCTGATTTAAGTCATGCAATGGGAACCGAATATCGCGAAGAATCCGGAGGGTGGCTCCCATTTACGGATGGGCGTTTTGAATTGGCCGGTGTGGTGAGCTTTCAGGCATTAAAAAACATTACTACTGGCGAAGGTGGGGCTGTTCTAACCAATGATGAGGAATTTGCCGAAGAAGTCAGAAAGTTTCGCAATCACGGAATTCAGTCCGGGAATTTACAGGATGAACCCTGGAGGTATGATATCATCAATCCGGGGTTTAATTACCGGATTTCAGAAATGCAATGTGCAATGGGTGTCGCTCAGCTAAGGCAGCTTCCGGAGTTTCAGAAGAATAGAAAAAAGCTGGTTGACAATTATTTTCAGGCGTTTAGGGGTGTTGATGAAATCGGGTTGCCGCCGCAGCAGGATAAATACCGGAATAGCTGGCACCTATTTATTATCCGCATTCCGGAAAGGAAAAAGTTGTATGATCGCTTGATGAAAGCGGGTTATAAGTGCCAGGTTCACTATGTGCCACTGCACTATTTAACATTTATGAAGCCCTACGCCCGGAAAGTACCCACTGACTTATCTGCTTCAGAAAAGTATTATCAACAATGCTTATCGTTGCCTTTGTTTCCGGATTTGGAGCAAAGACATCAGGATGAGATCATCCGTATGGTTAAAGATCACCTTGGAGCAGTGTGACCCGGGGTGAATCAATCTTTACGAACCATAGAAGGTTGAGCCTGGGAGGAGGGTGCGGGAGCATGTTTGTCTGAGCGTTGCATCATCAAATATTCTTTACCGCATCCTACACATCGGTAGCGTTTCAACGCGATTACAAAGGAAACCAAGCGGTCTACGCCAGATCTTGGCTCACGGATGATCTTATGATGGCAGCGTTTGCAGCTTTTAGTTTTGGTAAACCGGAATGATCGCAGCCAGGAGATAAAGAGCATGGCATCATAAGTGATAACTCCTACACAAAAGATGATCCCGAAAAGGATATGTGTTTCCTGTGACAAAAAGCTAGTAGCATGGGCAGTCAAACTATCTTTAAAATCACTATAAGTTTGAAAACCTGCTTCGTAAAGAGATATGGCGACTTCCTGTAGAAAACCAAATCCCAGCATTAAACCGACGATCATAAAAGCGTTAAGGAGTAGAACCGTAAACGCTTTGCCTAATTGTGAAAACATCTGAATTGGTTACCCCTGAAAAGTGACATTGAAATATTGAACCTGCTAACCCTGGTAGAAATTTTTAGTAGTCCTATAGCTTAAGACCAAAAAGATAAGAACATCTGAAAAGCTTCCCAATCTGCAATCGATCTGACAATTCTAACTATTTATCGTCATAGAAACCTAAAGTGTTACAGAAAAATGGTCGATTGTCAATATTGCTTTATAAGTCTGAAGTTGCTCTTCGCTTTAAATGTTTTAGTGGAAACATGATTCAGTCTTAAAATGATCAAGTTTTGATAAAGTGCTAAATGAAGTTAGTATAAAAAACTTCGGTGGTATAAACACTTACCTTGAATTACTTAATTCCTTAAATTGTCGCCCGCGTAAGCAACACTCGAGTGTAAATTTTTTCACCTAAACAGACAGGATATTAGAATGGCAAAAGAATTTGACGTCTGTGTTATCGGATCCGGTCCGGGCGGTTATGTAGCCGCAATCCGGGCAAGTCAATTAGGATTTAAGACAGCAATTATTGAAAAACGTGATCTCGGAGGCGTCTGCCTGAATATCGGCTGTATCCCGACGAAAGCATTATTGAAAACAGCCGAAGTCATGGATTATATCAGCCATGCTAAAGATTATGGTATCAATGTGAAGGAGTACGATCACGACTTCTCCAAAGTCATCAAGCGTAGCCGAAATGTGGCTAACAAGATGAGTAAAGGGGTCCAGTTTCTGATGAAGGCCAACAAGGTCGAAGTCATCAAAGGACACGGCAAGTTCAACAAAAAGAAAGAACTTGAAGTTGTTGATGAAAACGGTAAAAAAACCGAAACGGTAAATGCCAAGAACTTCATAGTCGCTACCGGAGCCCGTGCCCGAGAGCTTCCTAATCTTGAGTTCGACGGCAAAAAGGTGATCAACTACGAAACTGCCATGAAGCTGGAAGAGCAGCCTAAGCGAATGGTGGTTGTAGGTGCCGGAGCTATTGGTATTGAGTTTGCCTATTTCTACCACAGCCTGGGTACCGAGGTAACCATTGTAGAGTTGCAGGATACGCTGGTACCAATTGAGGATAAAGAAGTAGGTAAAGAGCTGGAGAAGATTTACAAGAAATCCGGCATGAAAATCTACACCAAGAGCTCAGTTGAAAAAGTAGATAAAAAAGGCAAAAGCGTTAAGGCTACGGTTAAAACACCAAAAGGCGAGGAAACCATTGAAGCGGATGTTGTCCTTTCAGCCGTTGGTGTTGTGGGCAATGTCGAAAACCTGGGTCTCGATGAAGTGGGTGTAAAACACGATAAAGGTGCCATCGAAGTGGACCGTAATACCTACAAAACTTCGGTTGATGGCATTTACGCAATCGGCGATGTTACCGGTGCTCCCTGGCTGGCTCACAAAGCCTCTCATGAAGGTATCCTTTGTGTGGAAAATCTGGCCGGTGAAGATGCACACCCCATTAATTACGAGAATATCCCGGGTTGTACCTACTGTCAGCCGCAGATTGCATCAGTCGGTTATACTGAGCAAGGTGCCAAAGATGCCGGATATAAGGTTAAAGTCGGTAAGTTTCCGTTCAGTGCCAACGGTAAAGCTACCGGTTCCGGCCATACCGAAGGTTTCGTCAAAGTTATTTTTGATGAAAAGTACGGCGAATGGCTGGGTTGCCACATGATTGGCGCCGATGTAACCGAGATGATTGCAGAAGCCGTAGTTGCCCGTGATCTGGAAACAACCGGCAAGGAAATCATCCACTCGGTTCATCCGCACCCGACTATTTCCGAATGCATCATGGAGGCTGCCGCCGAAGCTTATGGCGAAGGGGTTCACCTCGGATCACCTCCTAAAAAGAAGTAAACCTTTCAGATTTCGTCAATCTCCGGCCATAATGCCGGAGATTGACCGTTATTACCGTCATGAATACGGTTGATATACTGGATTTGGGCCAGGTGCCCTACAAAAAAGCATGGGATCTCCAGGCTCGCATTCAGCAAAAGCTGATCGACGAAAAAAGAGCCGCGCAAAAAGGTCAGTTTAATGGAAAACGCCGAAACGATGCGCTGCTTTTTGTTGAGCATCCGCATGTTTATACACTTGGAAAAAGCGGGGATATCTCCAATCTACTTCACCAGCAAGATGAGCTCGATCAGATTGAAGCCGAGTTTGTCAAAAATGATCGCGGAGGAGATATCACCTATCATGGCCCCGGTCAGATTGTAGGCTATCCGATTTTAGATCTTGACCGGTATTTCACCGATATTCACAAATACCTGCGGCTGCTGGAAGAAGTTATTATCCGAGTGTGTGCCGAATACTCTTTGGTCGCCGGACGCATGGACAAAGCCACCGGCGTTTGGGTTGGTAATTCGAAAATCTGTGCTATGGGCATTAAGTGTTCTCGCTGGGTTACCATGCACGGGTTTGCGTTTAATATTCACCCGCAATTGGAGTATTTTAAACACATCATTCCCTGTGGTATTTCCGATAAACAGGTGAGCAGCCTCAACGAGCTTACCGGAAGGGAGATATCTCAGGATGAAGTAAAAGAGCGGCTGATTGCAAACTTTGCGACCGTATTTGATGTTAAACTGAATCACGTTGATACCCTCCCCGAAATTCAAATGGATGAGGGTTTTAATCAACCTGTAAACTGACTACCTTTAGCTATCATTATTTCCACAGACTTAGAAGAGCTGTCCTTATGATTAAAGAACTCGATGTTATTTCCTCCCCGGAAGAAGCGAAACGCCGCCCTGATTGGCTCAGGGTAAAGTTGCCTTCCGGTAAAAAATTCAAAGAGGTTAATAACATTATTCAAGAAAACAACCTCTCCACGGTGTGCTCCGAAGCACGATGCCCGAACATGGGTGAGTGCTGGGGTAACGGAACCGCCACATTCATGATTCTCGGGGATGTTTGTACCCGTTCATGTGGTTTCTGTGCCGTAAAAACCGGCCGGCCGATGAAAGGTCTCGACTGGGATGAGCCTCGACGTGTTACCGAAGCTGCCAAGCTCATGGGGCTCCAGCATGTTGTACTTACTTCCGTAAACCGCGATGAGCGTAAAGACGGCGGTGCTCCCATTTTCGCTGAAACCATTTATCAACTGCGTGATGCCATCCCGGGAGTAACCATTGAAGTGCTGATTCCCGACTTCCGCGGCCTATCGGATGCCTTGCAGATCGTCATTGATGCCAAACCCGAGGTGATGAACCATAACCTTGAGACGGTGCCGAGTCTGTACCGTCAGGTACGTCCGCAGGCCAACTATGAGCGCTCACTGGAGTTGCTCAAGATCTCTAAAGAACAGGGGCTGCGAACCAAAACGGGAATTATGGTCGGCTTCGGGGAGCAACCCGGCGAGGTTTTCCAGTTGATGGATGACTGCGTCGATGTCGGCTTGAACGTGCTGACGATCGGTCAGTATATGCAACCGACCAAAATGCACCTCGACGTTCAGGAATGGGTGCATCCCGATGTATTTGCCAATTATAAAGAAGTTGGCGAAAGCAAAGGAATTGAACATGTAGAAAGCGGACCGTTGGTTCGTTCATCTTATCATGCCGAACGGCACGTTTAAGATTTAGATAAAACTATTTTTACCAACTCCCGGGTCCAAATATTGTGACCCGGGAGCATGGTTTTTCGGATAGATTGAGATTAATCTCATGATGTTTGGATTGACTCGATCAAGAGATATTGCTAAGATGTAGGGAGAGTTAAATCATAGTTTGGAGGGATGGTGCAACCAGTTGTGATCTTTCTGAATTTCTTTGTATTCAGGAAATCTGCACTAACCAACTAATCAAGAGTTTTCGTAGATTGTAAAGGGTATTGTAACTGTAATTTGAGCCAAATTTTAATCCAGTGATAACCGGTCTGATAACAGCAGTTGTAGTTAGCTACTTTCTTGGTGCTATTCCCACCTCAATATGGGTTGGTAAGGCTCTGCAGGGGGTTGATGTACGAAACTACGGCAGTGGAAATGCCGGCGCGACCAATACATTTCGAATCCTTGGGTGGAAAGCGGGAACTCTTGTACTCACAATTGATCTCATAAAAGGGTTTACGGCTGCATATTTCGTTGGCCTTCTTGCTTTTAACCTGGCTGGGCGACCTGAGCTGTTATTCGGAGCTCAAGCAGTTACATTATTCCAGTTGATTTGCGGAGCAGTCGCTGTCCTGGCGCACATGTATCCGGTTTATGCCGGTTTTCGCGGTGGAAAAGGCGTTATAACAGCCGTAGGAATGCTTTTGGCGATAGAGCCGGTTTCGGTGGCTTTAACTCTGGTTGTTTTTCTGATCATCTTGTTTACCACAAGATATGTTTCGTTAGGATCTATAATCGGTTCTGTTTCATATCCGCTTTTTTTGCTATTGCTACGAAATCAATTTGGTTTTGACATAGCAAATACCCTTCTTTTTATATCTTCGGCAATAGCAATAGTTATCATTTACAAACATCGAACAAATATTCAGCGGCTGATAAATGGTAACGAAAACCGAATCACCAGTTTTAAGCCGTCTAAAGGTCGACTAAACGAAGAACAAGCTACGTGAGAACAGCAGTAATCGGAGCAGGCAGTTGGGGAACTGCCCTGGCCATCGTACTTGCCGATGCCGGTCATGAAGTCGGCATCTGGGCACGGGAAGAGGATATTGCATCTTCCATCAATCTAAGCCGAATCAACCCTACCTATTTGAAGTCGATTCGGTTGCCGGATCAAATTTCAGCCTATACATCCATGGAAGAATGCTGCCGGGGGGCAAAACTTGTGATTATGGCCCCTCCGTCGCATGCCATGAGAACAGTAGCTGCAAAAATGGCTCCATATCTTGATTCCGATGCCGTTGTTGTATCGGTATCCAAAGGGATTGAGCTTGATGGCTTCAACCGAATGAGTAAAGTTCTTGCGGAAGTTCTTGATGGCTACATCACACCGGATCAAATAGGTGTGCTTTCCGGTCCTACACATGCCGAAGAAGTCGCATTGAGAAAACCGGCGGCAATAGTAGCCTCTTCAACAGAGCGCCAAACGGCGGTGTTTATTCAAAACAGTGTGATCACCCCGATGCTTCGCATTTATGTTAACTCCGATATCACCGGAGTTGAAATTGCCGGATCGGTTAAAAATATTATGGCTATTGCTACCGGAATAATTGACGGTGCCGAACTTGGAGATAATGCGGCCGCCGGTTTAATCACCCGAAGTCTTGCTGAAATCAAGCGATTCGGGATCACGCTGGGCGCCAAAGAAGAAACGTTTAACGGGCTTGCCGGTATAGGAGATCTCGTGGTCACCTGTACCAGCCGGCACAGCCGAAACCGGTATGTTGGCTATGAAATCGGTAAAGGCAAAAAACTATCCGACGTTATTGATAAAATGGATATGGTTGCTGAAGGAGTTAAAACGACCAAATCCGTAAAGGAGTGGGCCCAGTCACTCAATGTAGAAATGCCCATTACCGAAAGCGTTTATCAGGTACTTTTTGAAGACGTTAAGCCGCAACAGGCCGTTTATGAATTAATGACACGTGAGCCCAAAGAGGAAGCCTGTTAACGAGCCGGTTTCATGCCGGTGTGAGTAATTCGTTGTTCTTAATTATTGCAATTATGAGGCCTTCAAATTCAGCAATGTCTCTGAATGATCTCAAACATCTGGTGCGAACCGGTGAAGGAACATTCCTGGAGTTCAAACGTACGGTTTCTTCGCCTGAAAAAATCGCCAGAGAAATCTCCGCATTTGCCAATACCAAAGGTGGCACACTGCTTGTAGGCGTTGATGATGATAAATCTCTCTACGGAGTCGAAAGCTATTTTGAGCAAGAGTTCTTACTTGAACAAGCCGCTTATGAATACTGCACTCCTACTCTTCAGTATCAACTTGAGTTCGTTCCGTTTCGCAGCAAAGAGATCATGCTGATGAAAATTCCCGAGGCGGTTCAAAAACCCATTTTTGTCGTTAATGGAAAAAAGAAGACGGTTTTCATCCGCAAAGATGACCGTAGCATAAGAGCAAACCGGGAAACCGTAGAAATTCTCAAGCGTAATGAAAAGTCAGACGGTGTTACGTTTGAATACGGCCCAAAGGAACAAATGCTGCTGAGGTATCTGAGTGAATATGAGCGCATCACCGTGGGCGAATACTCCCGCATTGCCAATATCAGTAAGCGAAATGCGTCACAGACATTGGTTGACCTGACTTCCGCCGGAATTCTAAAACTTTTTTCATCCGAGCGAAGCGATTATTTCACCCTTGCTCAACCAACCTGAGAATCATACTTGCAGACACTACTTAATGAAATATCGGCACGCTCCGATTATGACAGCGTGAACGATTTGTTGAATTCAACCATTATTTGAAATCCGATAACGTTATTTCTTATATTTGGACTGAATTTAAATAAGAGACTATTAGCTTATGAACCCGCAAACGCAAAATCACACGATCATTCAGCTTACCGATCGTGCTACAAAACAGGTCGCTGAAATCCGGGAAAATGATAATATACCGGAAGATCAGTATCTGAGAGTAGGTGTAAAAGGCGGAGGCTGTGCCGGTATGAGCTACGAGCTTGGTTTTGATCATAAAACCGAAAACGATGAACTCGAAACCATAAACGGTGTGGAAGTGATCATCGATAAACGCCACGTACTCTATCTGGCAGGGATTGAAGTTGATTTTCAGGACGGGTTGGACGCACGAGGATTCACATTCGAAAATCCGAATGCTTCAAGTACTTGCGGGTGTGGCATTTCCTTCAGTGCTTGATTATTCTGTTTGACAACCTGTTTTTCTACTTATCCCTCTGAGGCTATCCTTCAGGGGGATTTTTTTATGAGATGACTTTATGGCTCAAAAAAACTCTGACCACCATTCCCTAATCTCCCTCCGTCGTAACCTTCATCAGCATCCTGAATTGGGGTTTGAAGAACACCAAACCCGCCGGATTCTTATCGATGCACTCGAATCGGAGGGTTTCCGTGTGCAGGGGCCTGTGGCAGGAACCGGTTTTTACGTAGATATTAAAGGCGATAAGCCCGGTCCGACCATTGCCTACCGGGCAGATATCGACGGTCTTCCTATTCAGGATGAAAAACCGGTGCCGTATGCATCGTCTCATCAGGGAAAAGGACACATGTGCGGCCATGATGTGCACAGCACGATTGCCTTTGGGATTGCGCGAAACCTGAATCAAAACCGCGACAAAATCCGGGGAACCGTTCGCATCTTTTGGCAGCCTGCCGAAGAACCCAACCCAAGCGGTGCGCCGGAAATCATCAAATCAGGTATTCTTGATGAATGCAGTGCCATCTACGGTATTCATTGTGACCCCAACCTGGATGCCGGTTCGATCTGCATCCTTTCCGGGATGGTCACCGCCTCTTTTGATAAATTTACCATAACGGTTACCGCACCGGAATCCCAGCATTCTGCCCGACCTCATCAGGGAACCGATACGATCTGGGTGACGAATAAAATTATTTCCGAACTGTACGGGCTGCCGGGCAGGCTGACCAATTCGCTCGACCCCTGTGTGATTGCCGTGAGCATGATTCATGGCGGGGACACCCACAATGTGATACCCAAACAAGTGTCCTTTGCCGGAACCATCCGCTGTTCCAAACACGAAGATCGGGAAGTAATTTTGCAGCATATAGAAAAGCTGCTCGATTCATTTTCATCGATCTATAGTATTGAATGCAATATGCAGACGGGCCGAGGTGCTCCGCCTGTACGAAATGATGACCGTTTTGCAACTGCCGCGAGATCGGTAGTTGAACAAAATCCGGAGATTTCTCTTGTCAGCTGCTCACCCAGTATGGGAGGTGAGGATTTTGCCCATTATTCCCTTAAATTACCGGCGCTGTTTATGCGGTTAGGCACAAGCTCGGGCCCGTCAACTTCTCATCCGGTTCACACCCCGTTATTTGATGTGGATGAATCGGTTATGGAGCCGGCATCGCAGCTTCTTTCTGAAATATTGATCCAAAATCTTTCGACCAGTCACGATTCATAATGCAAGTATTAAAGTTTGGCGGTACATCCATGGGTACGGCCGATTCATGGAGAAAAGTTATAGCCATTGCCGAAGAACGCCGGCCCTGTGTGATGGTGGTTTCAGCCACATCCGGAACTACAAATGCCCTGATTGAAGCTGCTGAAAAAGCTGAAGGCGGTTACTACGAAGAGGCTGTGGAAGTTACCGGTAAAATCAAACAGCGCCATCAAGAATTGCTAAAAGAGTTTGCAGAAGCGGAACAGTGTGAACAGAGTCGTCTGCAGCCCGCCTACGATCACATTGATAGCTTGATCAATGAGTTAAAACGCTTTCTGGATGGTATTTATACCGTTGAGGAGCTCACGAAGAAAACTCTCGATAATGTCTGTAGCATTGGTGAGCGTCTGTCTTCAAAAATGCTCGCGGAATGTATGAATGCCTCCGGCAGAAAAGCTGCTCATATCGATTCCGGAAGGGTAATTAAAACCGATGCGGAGTTTGGTCAGGCTACTCCGGACCGGGAACAAATAAAATCAAACGTACAAGTGCTCAGAGATGAAGCGGCTCAAGGGGCCATTTCTGTAATGGGAGGATTTTACGGCCACTCCCCGGAAGGTAAAATCACCACATTGGGCCGGGGAGGCTCCGATTTCACCGCAGGTTTGATCGCTGAAGCACTGGAAGCGGAAAGTCTTGAGATTTGGACAGATGTCAGTGGTATGTATACCTGTGACCCCAGAGTAGTCCCGGAAGCCGCATCGATCCCGGAAATTAATTTTCATGAAGCTGCCGAGCTGGCGTATTTCGGGGCGCGGGTATTGCATCCGGCAACCATTCAACCCGCAGTCGATGCCGATATACCGGTGCTGGTAAAAAACACATTCGACCCTGATCATCCCGGTACAACGATCACATCCGGAATAAACGGGGACCATAACGTCAAAGCCATCGCTTTTAAGCGGGATATCACTTTAATCACCATTACCTCTTCCCGGATGCTCATGGCCTACGGCTTTCTGGCGCGTGTTTTTTCTGTTTTCGAGCAGCTGAAGCTTCCTGTGGATTTGGTAACCACCTCTGAAGTTTCGGTTACCATGTCGGTGGATCGTACCGATAATCTTGATGATTTGTGTAATGAGTTAGCCGATTACGGTGAAGTTTCGGTGGACCGGCACCAAGCTCTGTTGTGTGTCGTCGGGAATAATTTCTTAAAATCCAGCGGAATTGCCCGTCGTGTGTTCACGGCTTTAGCGGATATTCCGGTGCGGATGATATCACAGGGTAGCTCGGATATGAATCTTTCTCTGGTGATTGAAAATGATAAAGTGGAAGATGGAGCAAGAAAATTACATCGTGAGTTTTTCTCAGAAAATTAGGTTGGATTTATGATAAACATCGCACTTATCGGATATGGTAAAATGGGACAGCGAATTCACGAGCTGTCAGAACGGTTTGATGCTGAAATTGCTCTGCGTGTAGACCCTGTTGCTAAAGATGCAACTGCTGAAATCCAACCCGATCAACTTGCTCTCTGTGATGTTGCCATTGATTTCAGCCATCCTGAAGCCACACCCGGACATCTGCAAACCCTTCTCAACTTGAATGTGCCGACCGTGATTGGTACTACAGGCTGGTTCAACGAAATTGATGAAGTGCGCAAACAGGTGACTGAAGCAAACGGCACCATTCTCTACGGCTCCAACTTTTCCCTCGGCGTCCAGCTTTTCAATAAGCTCGTAGCGCGGGCAGCTGAATTATACGGCAAGTCGGATAATTTTGATGCCGGCCTGCACGAACTTCATCATACCGGAAAAGCCGACGCACCCAGCGGCACCGCCCGAACCCTGGCTGATACCTGGATTGCAAATTCCGAATCAGAAAAAAAGCGCCACTACGGCATTTCGGAAAGTGGCAAGCCGGATCCCTCCAATTTCTATGTAACCTCACAGCGCATCGGCAGCATTTTCGGGGAGCATCATCTCAAAATCATTTCCGAGTTTGATGACATTGAAATCTCCCATAAGGCACGCTCTCGGGATGGATTCGCAGCCGGGGCACTGAAAGCAGCCATCTGGCTACAAAAGCAGAAAAAAGGGTTTTATTTGATTGAAGATGTCATTGAGCAAATTGTGTGAGTGGTGAAAGTCTGATACTGGTTCTATAGCCTCTTTATAAATTCGTCCATCAGCATTAAAAATATGCTTAACTTTTCTTATCCTCGTATGGCTTGAAATTTCCAGGCCATCAAAAATGCTGATTAAGTTTTTATCACGATAATTATGAAAGTTTTTTGGCTTACCGCCGTATTTGCTGCCGGATTGGGAATGTTTGCATGCTCCAACACCGAAGCAGCTCAGGACGATGAACTTAAACAGAAAATCGGCCAGCTTTTAATGGTGGGTTTTCGGGGATTTGAGCTGGAGGATGGCATGACGGTCGTCCGTGATATTGAAGAACGAAATCTCGGTGGCGTTATCTTGTTTGATTATGATGTACCCAGAGATGAGCCGAAACGAAATATCCGGGATCTGGATCAGGTAAGACAGCTGAATGCCGACCTACAATCCCACGCCGAAACGCCGTTGATGGTTGCCATCGACCAGGAAGGCGGAAATGTTGCTCGATTAAAGCCGGAACACGGATTCCACGAAATGCGGTCGCATCAGAGTCTGGGCGACGAAAATGACACGGATAAAACCTACGAGGAATCCGCAAAAACCGCAGAGCGACTGGCAGATCTGGGCTTTAATATCAATTATGCGCCGGTTACGGATGTGAATCGCAATCCGGAAAATCCGATTATCGGGAAACTTGAGCGCAGTTTTTCGGAGGATCCGGATGTTGTAGCGCAGCACGCAAGAGCTTTTATGCAGGCTCATCACGAATACGGCGTGTATTCCACCATCAAACACTTTCCCGGCCACGGCAGCTCAAGGGACGATACCCATCTCGGCATTGCCGATGTGACCGAATATTGGGATGAAGTGGAGCTGCAGCCGTTTCAGGAGCTTATTGATTCCGATCTACAGCTCATCATGACGGCCCACATTTTTAACGAGCATTTGGATTCGGATCACCCCGCTACGCTTTCGCAAAATGTGGTCACCAATATTCTTCGTGAAGAAATGGGCTACGAAGGCATCATTGTTTCCGATGATATGCAGATGAATGCCATTACCGATTTTTACGGTCTCGAAGAGGCGCTGGAGCTGGGCATCAATGCCGGACTTGATCTGCTGGTGTTTGCCAATAATTCGGTGTATGAAGAAGACATCACCGAACGGGCGGTCTCAAAAATTGCAGCGATGGTAGAAGATGGCCGGGTGTCTCGCTCGCGAATTGAGGAATCCTATGAGCGGGTAATGAAGTTTAAAGAAAATCTGTAAATTGCCAGTAATTATTCTGTTTTACCGCGCTGTGCCCTGCACCGACGAAGGAGGTTGGGGGATTTACGCGGATGTATACGGATCTTTTTTATGCTCAAACTTCTTAGCATAATCTATATTACTGTCACTTATATACTCGTGTCATTCGAACGAGTGAAATCAGGAGTTTCAAGAGACTCCTTTACCTTTAGCAAAATCATCAACCTAAAATAATTCTATGGATGCCACTGCAGTTTTAATTATAATTTTGGTTTTGTTGGTGGTGAATTTTTTTCTTGTCAAGCATTTTGGTCATCATTTCCCGACAATGATTATTGGAGTAGCGGGTTTCGCCTTTATTTACATTTACTCGTTTTGGTATATGGACGAGATGACGCTGCCCGCCTTCGCCCTCGCAGTATTTTTCTTTTTTTTCTTTGTCTTCGGGCGGATAAAGCATCAACTCCAAAAGCGTAGAGCTCAAGAAGAAGAGACATCTTGACCCTTACCGATTGGTTAGAGCTCAAACACGATACCGACGGTAGGAAGCACTTCTCCGGAGGTGTTATCGAGCAGATAAGTGTCGTAGAACCCTTCGCGGTCAGGATCCGGTTGGGCATTCCCCTGCTCATCCCGGCGAACATTCAAAAAGGGCTGTAATTCAATATCTGATCCGTAAACATTCTGCACATCTACAAAAAAGCTGAGTGTGAAGTTGTCGAAGAAAAACCGGCGATCCAGGCGGATATCCAACTCGTGAAACCAGCCAAGCCGCTCTTCATTCACACGGGAAAAGTCGGGAATGCCTTCACCCCGCACATCCCACACCTCTTTTCGGGATGATCGCTCTTCGTCATACGGAGTGAACGGAGTACCACCCGACAGGCGAAATCTCGCACCGATTTCCCATCCGGAGGCAAACTGCCAACCACCGGTAAAGGTCAGCAAATGCCGGTTATCCCAGGCCGACGGCACAAGATTACCTTGCTGATCCTCAAATTCACTGCGGACCCAGGTGTAAGCGAGCGTTCCATAGAATCCATCGCGGAATTTTTGTTGAATTAACGTTTCTACCCCGTAGCTGCGCCCGGATGAAGTTGGTTCGGCAGGTTCGTTGCCGATGACGCCGAAGTCGCTGCCAAGGTTTGCCAGTGAAACGCCTTCGCGAGTCAAGTAGGGATAGTTGTCGTACCATTTTCCGAAGCCTTCAATTGAGAAGATCATATCGAAATCGGTCGAATACTCAAATCCGCCGACGAGATGATCGGATTGGATGTAGGTGATGCCGTTATCCCGGTTGATCAGCTCTTCGGTATTGGTATCCCGGTAACCTAATATGGTGTAAGGCGGCAACTGAAAATAGCGCCCAACATTAGCATTGACGCTGAAACGATCTGTAAAAAACCAGGAAGCCGAAACTCGTGGAGAAAATTGCGTCAAGGGATTGCGGGTCTCTTCATTATAATCGGCTCCGTCAACTCTCATACCGGCGGATAAAATCAGCCGCTGATCGACAAATCGACCGGAACCTTGTACAAATGCTCCGTACTGATTCATGGTGAGCCGGGAGTCAAAATCGGTTTCGATTACTCCCTGTGGTGTTGAAATGCGTTGGAAATTATCAATGGTATAAATGGAATATTCATAGTTGACTCCGGCATTCAACCTGTAGTTTCCCCAGCGTAGCCGGTTTTCCAGACGTGCTTTGTTTTCGGTTTCCACCGATTCGTAATCGAGGATGAGATTATCCGGGTCGCTGTCATCATTATCCTCATACTTGAAAGCCGAATTATTCAGCTTATTCCGGCTCAAAACCAGCATCGTCTCGCGATTGTCGCCGGAATTTCGGTAACGGAGCCCTCGCGTGTAATTCCACTGTTCGTTGACCGGCAGGTTGTTCAGGATGTAGCGCTGTTGCTCGGTATCATCGAGGCCGGTGTTGAGCTCAAAATCATCGATGGCCCCCAGTCCGATAAAGGTAACCTGGTTATCCGGGTTGATATTCCAGTTGAACCTGAATTGAACATCAGTGTAAGTAGGCAGAAACGGCAGCTCAAGCGCTTCGAATAGAAACTGTAGGTAGGAACGCCGGGCTGATATTAAAAAATTAGCATCTTCACCAATGGGACCTTCTACCGTGGCACCCACATCACTGGCACCAAGGGTCGCGGTAAGTCCGAATCGGTCGGTGGCGTTGCGTTGGCGCAGGTCCATCACCGAACTCAAAGCTCCTTCTTTGTTGGCCGGAAAGGCGCTGGTGTATAATTCTACATCCCGGATGAAATCCACATTGATCATCCCCACAGGCCCGCCGGAAGCCCCTTGCGTGGTAAAGTGGTTAATGGTGGGAACTTCGATATCATCAAGATAAAACGTATTCTCGGCCGGGGCGCCGCCGCGTATGATAAGGTCGTTGCGAAATCCGCCGATTCCTGTGGCGACTCCTGGCAGGCTTTGCACCACTCGGGAAATATCCCGGTTGCCGCCGGGGGAACGCTCAATTTCTGAAGTGCTGATACTCCGCATCGAAACCGGGCTTTCGTCGGTACGGCTGACAGCAGACGGACGAATGGTGATTTCATCCAATCGGGAAGCATCCGGTTCGAGTTCAATTTCGAGGGTAGTTTCTCGTGCGCGGGAGATATCTACATCGTAAACGACGCGCTGCCGATAGCCCACAAAACTTGCCTGTACGTTATAAGTACCGGGCGGGATATTTCTGATTTCAAACTCCCCCTGAGCATCGGTAGTAGTTCCGTAATCGGTTCCCCGTAAAATCACATTGGCAAACTCTAACGGTTCTCCGGTTTCCTCATCTACCACAACCCCCTTTAGCACACCTCGGTCTTCGGAAGAATCATCAGCTAACAGGGTTGCCGGAAAGCCAATAATGAAGGTCAGAGTTACAAGCGTAAATAATTTGGTCATTCTATATCCCACAAAAATAATTAAGTTCAGAGCTTAAGCGTATGATTAAACCACCGCATTACGGACACCGTACCGATAGTTTGCGTTCCACTAAGCAGCCAATTATTAAGAAAAATTAATTTTTTATGAATGCGGATTTTCCCGATCCAAAAGCGTCTCTTTGGTTAAGATAAAATCAGCAAAAATGCGTTATATTTGAGTTTTCGTTGATTGAACAAAATTATACTCAGCCAAACTAATGCGAATTCCCAAAAAAGTCCGGATTGCAGCCCTGATTGTATCAGGTTTATTAATTGCATTTCTGTTTATGGAAAGTGTCGGTGTATTTGATGACCGTCCCTACCAGGTCATTCCGCACGGTAACCACAACCATTACGTGCCTCATGACAGAGATCCGGATGTACCGGTAGATGCTTTTCCGACGGAACCCCCGGAAGAGGGTGAACGCATTACGCCGTATGGGCAGGTTGTTCGGGAGTAAAAATCTTAGAACTCAACTATTCCATGTAGCTATCAGGACCATACCAGATCCTGTTCATCATACTTCTTAATAGCTGCCGGTCACGATCCCCTTCAAAATCGAGGTCTACACGGCTTATTCGCATGGAATCCGGTGGGTTGCCATAGGCATCAAGATGATAAGAAAAAGTGTAAGGTGAGGTTCGGTCTTCCCACTCCCCCATTCTGCCGAATCTCAAATCATTGAAAAACAGCGAATCGTTTTCCTCGTGGATGGAATAATAACCTTCGCTGATCCATCTGATTTGCTGAAATGTCTTATAAGGCTCAAATTTTTCAGCAAGGTGGTGGTCCCCTTCAATTTCGTATAAATCCTCAAAAGGCTCATCATCCGGAAGGGCGTAAAATCCCGCAGTGTAGGTTTCTCCATCACGGGCGATACCCCTCCAGAGCAGGTTGGTGAATAAAATCGGTTTCACCTCAGCTTCCGAATACGAAATTTCCTGTTGATCAAGCGCAGCGTGAAACTGGCGTTCTGCATGGGCTTTGTTGATGAAAGTAAAACTCAGATACAATGCGGATACGGCAATGGCGATCAGGGAAATGATTTTTCTGCGCTGGAAATTTTGCCTGAATCGGATCATAAACGGTATGGCCACCAGATAAGGCAAGGTGAAAAGCGGGTCAATTATGGCAATGTTGCTCCAGGCGAAAGCGGTGTCAGTAAACGGTAGTAGTACCTGAGTACCGTAAGAGGTGCATATGTCCAGGAAGATATGCGAAAACAGCGATAATCCGACCAGCATCATCCAGCGCCAGGCCGGTATGTTGAGGTTTGAATGGAATCTTGATAGCAACCAGCCGAGCAGAGGCGTCATCGCAGCTAAAAAAACAAGGGAGTGGGTCCAGCCGCGATGAAAAACCAGCTCATCAATTTCGCTCATAAACTGACCGATAGCCACGTCAATATCCGGAAGCACCGAAATTGCGGCACCCCAGGCCATAGCGCGGTATCCGGCTTTGCGCCCGAGAGTAGCTTCTCCAATAGCGCCGCCAACCATGATGTGAGAAACAGAATCCAAGTTATTACGGGATTTTTTGAAGAGGTTTGTGTTGTTTCACGCGTTTGATGACGTGGAATTGTTATCTTTGCCGGACTTAATCAAAGAATTTTTAATTGAAGAATGCCACTACAGAGTATAAAAAACTGGTTCAAACAACCCCCGGAGTTTCAAAAACGTTTGATCCGCCCTACCGAGCGGGAGCTATTCCGGAAAGCTGTTAAACTCTACTTTTTTCTACATCATATCAATCATGATGATCTTCCGGATGATTGGGCCGATCGCTTCGTGCATTACTCGAATGTCATTTACAGCATGATGCGAGGTTATATGCTGAATGGCAGATTTGAGTTGGAGTATCTCGATTTTATGAACGAACAGCTTACTGAGCTTCAAAAATACGCCGGCGCCTATAGCTGGCAGATTCCGCCGGATCGTATTGATGAAATTGAGCTGCAACCGGAAGTGCCATTGAAGTTTTCAGATGAGGAGTCCGGCAGTAGCCTGGAAATCATCTACTATCCAGAAGATCATTGGTGTAAATACCGGTTTTACTAAAAAATGCCAATTCTTGACCAAGCTCATATACACCAAAATGGTATATGATTTTTAATTAATT
>SLJN01000348.1 GCA_007135115.1 Balneolales bacterium | reverse complement strand
CTCCTGCCGGTTTTAGCTTTCCGGCTATCCTCACTACTATGGGCATCTCCGACTCCCTCCGACCGCAGACCGGCAAGGTCTGCCCGGTTAGGGTCTCCCACGTTCATGCACTGCCTTTCTGTACGCGCAACCACATCCTACCCCGGGTATCTGCTATGGTGCATCTCGCCGTTGCTTCCCATAACATGACAGGCTTCGTCAAATCCGAGAGCTTGGCCGATATCAATGGCGTAACGAGGCTTAACTGTGGCAGCTCGCAACAGCGCAGGCGCCGAACTTGGCACGGTTTGTTTCCTCCCCGCACCTCAGCGCTGCTTCAACCTGAACGGCAAATTGGGCTGTAAAGAACTTGCATCTTTATAGGCATTTAGGTTAAGATTTAACATGCACGCTTCGTGGCGTACCGGATTTTCGCGGATGAAATACGGATTATTATTGTGGTATTTCAACAGAATAGCCAGGGTTCTGCCTTACTTAATTGTTGAATTGTATTTACGTAAAATCCGTGCAAATCCGTGGCTAAAAACATCACCTCAAGGCTTTTCTCCCGGATTATAGATCTCATAATCCTCTTCCTCCTTAGCCTCTCGCACGATTTCCCGAACATCCCGGAGAAGTTCCGGAGCGTCGAATACTACGCCATCCTTTATCGTGTAGGATACCCCGCCCACGCGAGTAGGATTGTTGTCTTCATCAACCCGTACAGCTCCGGTGCCGTAGAGTACTTTGAGGTCTTCCAGGGGATTTTCATCCACAATGACCAGATCTGCTTTCTTACCGGGCTCGACAGAACCGATTTTGTCATCCATCCCTATTTCAGCAGCGCCTTCAAGTGTTGCTGCTTTGATCACTTCCAGTGGATGAAAGCCGGCCTCACGCAGCATTTCCAACTCGCGGATGTAGCCGAATCCGTAAGTCTGGAATATGAAACCGGAATCCGCACCGGCAGCTACACGTCCGCCCCGGTTTTTGTACTCGTTGATGAATTTCATCCACAGTCGGTAGTTGTCCTTCCAGTCAATTTCTTCTTCCAGCCCCCATTTGAACCAATAGGAGCCGTGCGCGCGGCGATCCGGCTGAAAAAACTCCCAAAGAGAGGGCAGGGTATATTTTTCGTGCCACTCGGCTCGGTAAGCTCGCATAAGATCACGGTTGGCATCGTAAATGTTAAACGTCGGGATAATGGTGAAATCCAGTTCAAGCAGCTCATCCATCACCTCGTTCCATTTATCGCTGCCCGGCTCAGCCGCTTCTTCCCACAGTTTACCGGCTTCAGCAAAGCGGTGTTGCTCATTCATGTAGTTGTAATCCAACCGAAAATCCTGAACGGTACGATCGGTGAACATGGCTTCGGGAAGCCCGTACCAGTGATTCATGCTTTCCAGTCCCATTCGAGCCGCATCAATGACATCCAGCCGGGCTACATCCATTTGTGCAAGGTGGGCTGTAGTGCCAATGCCTTGTTGCCGTGCTTCATCCAGAGCCGCTTCCATCAGATCAGGCCGGAGTCCGAAAAATTTTATGCCGTGCCCGCCATCATCCGCAAGGTCCTGAACCCATTCGCGGGCCTGCTCTGTGGTAGTGATGGGGCCGTCGCTGCCACGACCGAAAGTGAGATAGGAAATAATTCGTGGTGCGGTGATTTCATTGGCATTACTACGCTGCTTTTCATTCAGGGTCCACTCCAGTCCGTTGCCGCTACCAGGATCCCGGATGGTTGTTACGCCATGGCCCATCCAAAGCTTATAGACGTATTCGGCAGGTGTTCCCTGTGCACCGCCGCCGATGTGTCCATGCAGATCCACAAAGCCGGGCAGCACATATTTGCCGTCGGCGTCAATTTCATGGGTATCTTCATCAGCTTCCGGGTGGCTGTCTTCATCTACCGGTACTCCGGGGTAGCCGACCGTCTGAATATTTACGATTTCATTTTCTTCAACTACGATATCAACAGGTCCGGTGGGAGGGGCGCCTGTGCCATCAATTAAGGTGGCACCTCGTATGATCAACCTGTCATACGGACCCTCGCCCTCTTCGCGGTCAGGCGCTTCGGGTATTTGTGCATGAATTTCAGGAGAGCAGGCGCTGATCAGAATGAATGCGAAGATGTAAACTAAAAATCGAAAGTATCCTTGCTGCATGATCTTACTGTTTGTGAACGTCTAAAAGCGAAAACTAAAGTAGCAGATCAGCAGCGTCAGTGCAACCGGCAACTATGACCTATTTTAAAGCCACTTCATTTACGCAAAACAACAAAAGTAACTGTTCGCGTTATAGAGCCACATTTTTATATTACGCCTGCTCAAGCTTTGAATGGATCAATATTATCGTGAAAATTACGCGGCTTAAGCCCGAATATCGCATACTCGCTTTTATCCTGGTCATCGGAGTTATTCTGAGGGTGCTCAATCTTTCGGATTATGACATGCAAATCTCTGAGCAGCACACCCTCACGCAGATGATGGCCGAAAACAGTGACGAGTTGTTTTTGGTCAATCCCCAAACCGAACGCTACGCTCCGGTCTACGATGCAACGGTCAAGTTCTATACCGTGATGGCGGGGCTTAGCCTGCTGAACATGCGCATCCCTTCAATTCTTGCTGGCCTTGTGGGAATCGGAATGATGTATCTTGTTGGCCGGCGTCTTTATTCCGATGAAACCGGACTTGTGGCAGCCGCTATTTTTGCCTTCATCTGGACGGCTACCGAAGCAAGCCGGACGGCCGGACCTGAGATATTTCTGGTTTTAATGATTTTGATCAGCGGCTATCTATTCGGTCAGATTCTTACGGAAACAACTCGCAGGACCGGGCCAGAACTCCAAACGTGGCTGGGTTTTACACTTGTGCTGACCTTACTTGCATACATCCACCAATTCGGGGTTTTTCTTGCGTTGATGTTAGCCGTTATAGCTGCCGGTTATGCCGCCGGTCAGCAGAGAGCTCTTGTGCCGGCTTTGTTGTCGTTAACCTTGTTGGT
>SLJN01000091.1 GCA_007135115.1 Balneolales bacterium | reverse complement strand
TGGTTACATCCACTTTTCAAAAACTGCGAAATTTAGCATTGGGCCTTGCCCAAATCTAATTTTCTTGGTGAATAATGCAGGTTAAATGATTTCCGTTAGGTAGCCGTGAGAACATATCTAATTTTAAATATATGTCAGTTATGTACCACCAATTCGTACAGGTTTTGGGTTTGAAAATATTATTACTTTTTTTGTTAACCGGATGTTCTGACGGAGACTCCGCACAGGCGGAAGGCACCGAAAACAATGGTTATGAAGAGCCTCATGAGCAGCGCGACCAGTTGTGGAATTCTCTGGAGGAAGCCCAGGGTAAAGCAAGTGAAAATGATAAGTGGGTGCTAATAGATATTTATACCGAATGGTGTGCATACTGCCGACAGATGTATAATGAAACGTATACCAATCAGCGCGTGATTGACAAGCTAAACGAGTACTTTTACGTAACCAGGGTCGATGCAGAGTCTGACGAAATGGTGAAATTTAACGGGGAAGAACTCAGCATGGAAAGGCTGGCGGCTGAGTTTGGTGTTACATCTTATCCTACAACGGTTATTGTAAAGCCCGATGGTGAACCTTTTGCCATTCAGCCGGGCTATATAGAAGCCGATCAATTTACCGGAATTCTCACGTACGTGGGAACAGATGCCTATGAAGATGTTTCTTTTGATGAATATATGGAAGAATTTGATGATCAATGAATGTAATTAGTGCCTGTAAGAAAACAGGTAGTGTCGTAAGAAAACATTACCGGTTTTCATACTATCAGAAATTTAATTTTTACTCATCCGCAACTTTATATGAAATACTTGCCGAATAAAATCCGAATAACGGGATTACTTGCCGCCTTGCTATTAGGAATAACCTCCGGGTTGGCGGCACAGGAAAGCTTTACTACCGGAGGCGACGAGGGCATGTCCAGTGCCGATAAAGTGGGCACCGAGGTTAAGTTTTCCAAAGAAAAAATCCCTCAGGGAGAAGAGGTCGAAGTTGCCTTGGTCATGGATATCCTTGAAGGATGGCACATCAATGCGAATGAGCCCACGCTTCAGTATTTGATCGGTACTGAACTGAACATCAAAGAAGATGAAAAATTCACCGTAACGGATATTGTTTATCCTGAGCCCAAAGAGTACGAATTTGCTTTCGCGGGTGGTGAAGCTCTATTGGTGTATGAAGGCGAAGCACCTATTTTTCTGACACTAAAGGCCTCTGATGATGTAGAACCCGGGCGACACCTGCTTGAGGGAGACCTCACCGTTCAAGCTTGCGACGATGAAACCTGCCTCGCACCCACCGATAAAAACATCCGGTTTGATTTTGAAGTCGTTGAAGCTGGAACGGAAGTAGCTTCCGCTCATAGCGATCTGTTTGACGATTATGATGAGGCTTCCGGTACTGGTTTAGGAGAGCTTCGATCTATCGAGGGTGAAGACGACGCCAATCAGATAGCATCCATTTTTGAGGATAGGGGAGTCATTCTGGCCTTCGGTGCCATTTTCCTTATCGGTCTCGCCCTCAATCTCACCCCATGTGTGTATCCGATGCTTTCGGTTACCGTTTCCATTTTCGGCTCCCAAACCGACCAGAGAACCGGGGTGATTTTCAGCAAAGCGCTCACCTACGTGCTGGGAATAGCAACCATGTACAGTGTGCTGGGGGTTATTGCGGCCATCACCGGTGGATTATTCGGTGCCTGGTTGCAGAGCCCCGTTGTACTGGCAACTATCGGGATTTTGTTTTTCCTTCTCGCCCTCAGCATGTTCGGGCTTTATGAGCTTCAACCGCCTTATTGGCTGACTTCCAAGCTCGGCGGCGGACAGTCGACCGGTTTCATCGGGACGTATTTTTCAGGACTCGTTGTCGGTGTTTTCGCAGCTCCTTGTATCGGTCCGCCCATCATCGCGCTATTGGCATTTGTCGGTACCCAGGGTGATCCGATGTTTGGTTTCCTTTCCTTTTTCATTCTATCGCTTGGGTTAGGTTTGCCCTATCTGATTCTTGGCACGTTCACCGGGTTGATGCAAAATCTGCCAAAATCCGGCGAATGGATGGTTTGGGTAAAGAAGGTTTTCGGCGTGGTTCTGGTCGCGCTTGCCGGATTCTACATCGGACTGGCATTTTTCCCGCAGTATAATTTACATGTACTCACTTTCTTCCTGATTGCCGGTGGTCTTTATCTCGGCTTCCTGGAGCGAACGGGAACCGATAAAAAGTACTTCCCCTGGATTAAAAGAGCTGTGGGAACCGCCGGTATCGTCGTTGGCGGCGTATTTATCATGAACCTTCAGCAGGAAGGCATTCAATGGGAGGATTACTCTCAGGATAAAGTTGAACAGGCGCAGGCTGACGGAAAAGCCGTGGTCATGGATTTTTATGCCGACTGGTGCATTCCCTGTCTTGAGCTGGAGCGGGTGACATTTACAGACCGCGGCGTTATTGATGCCACCGATGATATGGTGCGCTTAAAAGTGGACCTCACCAATTACGATTCACCCGAAGCCGAAGAGCTACGACAACGCTACGAGATTGCCGGCGTTCCCACTATCGTCTTCCTCGGTCCGGATGGAGAAGAAGTAGAGGATGCCAGGGTGGTAGGTTTTCTAAACCCCGAACAGTTTAAAGAGCGTATTGAGAAGGTGAACAGTCAATACGCCAGTCTGGATGAGTGAGTCAGTAGAATCATAGGGACGCAATGCATTGCGTCCCTATGATTCTACTCAATTGTCTGAATTACAGAGTATACTGTACCGACCGGGTCAGATATTAGCATTTTCTTTAGGTAGTACCACTTTTCCTACAGGCACTCAATAGTTGCAGGTTTACCGGGTGATGCCTTCGAAGCGGGGGTGATGCAGCGCATTGCAGTCGGCAAAAAACCGGGATCACGGCGGTTTGTGCGTGCGAGACGGCTGCGCGCCTGGAGGCCGGTGCGTCCGGTATGGGTGACGTCGGCGGCCGCGGCGGCCGCCGTAATAATCGCTG
>SLJN01000107.1 GCA_007135115.1 Balneolales bacterium | reverse complement strand
GTATCCGCATAAAACTGAGGGTCGGTTCGCAGAAATTCCACAAATTCATCAAAAGATCCCTCAAAATCGGATTCTTCTATCACCTCGTACATCTCCTCTCGAATGCGTTCAACCTCTTCCATGCCAATCTCGTGAACTTCTTCCGGAGTGATGTCGAGGGTGGTAAAGTGCTGAACGAGATGTTCGTAGTAGCTGTCACCTTCAGGAACAGAAGATATGGCAATATCGTCGGGTGCAGCCGGTATGTATTCTTCTTCAAGAAACGTGAGGAACTGTTCGTAACCGGGCACCACGGAGTTCATGATGGCTTCTTTGCCTGCTTCGGTGAGTCGTTGCCGGTCTTCATCATCAATCCGGTCAGGGAAATATTCAAAGGGTTCGAATAGCAGGCTTTCTTTAGCCTCGGATACAATATGAGGTTCAATTGAGCCTTCGATATCTTCGAGAACTACGGCTGGTAAAACCCAGTCGCGATCAATTCCCGCGCGCATAATATCAATGTGTTCATCGGCGTAGCGTTCGAATTGTTCAAGGCGGGAGATGTAGTTTTCGTAATCTTCGGTATTATTTAGTGGTACACGGTCGCCAAGTTCCGGAAATGAAATATGAAAGCCACTTCGAACGGTAATGGGAAACTGATAAGCTTTAAATTCATAGTCGGCAATGCGGTCACGGGTCAGCTGCTCAAAAATATCAAAGCTAATCTGATCCTGCCGGGACAATTGATCCCGGGGAATTTGCTCAAGTCGTTCCAGGAACTCTTGGTTACGTTCGAGTCTGCGTTGATAATCCTCTTCCGTGACAGAGGGAAGCTGATCATTATAATCATGAACTCCCACATTGGTAGCCTGTAGAGGGTTTTCCTGCATTTCAAAATCCCATGATTCTTCGAAAAGCTGGTGCAGGTCCTCATCCGGGGTTGCACAGGAGCTAATCAGAAAAGCTGCGCCTACAGCAGCTAATATTGATTTCCAAGTCATATCATCCATAATTAATTCCGATTTTATGATCGAATAAATAAAGCAGTTTCTGCCGGGAATCAAAAAGAAACTGTACCTGTCATTTAAATATGATGAAGGCAATGAGCAATCACAGATTAAAAAAAACGGCAAATATTCCGCTTATGGAACGATATGGCTGATAAAATCATTAATCCAAGCACAATAATTTCTGGTATCTACTGATTGCCGGCTGGCAATTACTGTGATCGTATTTTTCGATTCAAAAGCTTGGTTCATTGAAAAAATAAACTTTCCAAATACAATGGAGGGGTAAATTAAATGTTATGTTTAGCTGCTCTAATCTTAAACCATGTAGTTCCTCTTACAAAGTGTAGATATATGAGTGTACCAAAGTGTCGTGAAACCGTTAGTAGTTTAAAGATTTCTTTCAATTGTTATGTAACTTAGGATGAGCACCCGTATCAATTCCATTTACTGAATCAGGTTTATTACCTTTAATCATCAGGTAACAATTTAGAGATAAGATATGAGCATCCTTCTAATTGAAGACGACAAGAATCTTCGATCTTCCATAGAGGCCTTGCTACATACCAAAGGTTATGAAGTCGATAGTACCGAAGAAGCCCTAAGTGGAGAGCGAAAAGCATTAATCAATAAAAGTAAGTACCGGTGTATTCTACTTGATTTGGCAATGCCGGATAAAAACGGGTTGGAGATTTGTAAGAATTTGCGAAACAAAGGAGTAGATATTCCGATATTAATCATCTCCGCCCACAATAACACCGAAACCAAAATTACCGGACTCAACATCGGCGCGGATGATTACCTGTCAAAACCGTTTGATAACCGGGAGCTACTTGCCAGAATTGAGGCCTTAATCCGAAGAGCGGATTATTCGGATAACGGCAAAAGTACCATGAAAATAGGTGAGCTTGAGATTGATTATTACCACAGGGAGTTCAGAGTTAATGAAAATCCGATTGAGCTTACCAACAATGAGTTCCGGCTGATCAGCTATCTGATGAACAATGCCGACCGTGTACTTGAGAAAGATGAGTTGACCTCGCAAGTCTGGGAGTTACCCGTTAAAGCTCAGACCAACTTTCTCAATGTCTACATAAGCTACGTCAGAAAAAAAATTCAGCAGCATACCCCCAAAAAGTACATCCGGACGGTAAGAAATCGCGGTTTTATGTTATGCAGTGACCCCTAAAGGTTAGCGAAACCGGAACATAAAGAGTGCTTCAAACTCAAGCCCGATTTATCAATCATACCCCCACGGTGCGGGTGGTGGATCGATGGTTTCGGTGATATCAAATTCCAGACGAATAGAGTGGCCGTGTTTAGGCCAGTGTACGCCGTAGGCAAAGGTTTCATCATCCATAAAATCCAGAAACCAGAAGTTGTCGAACCGATCAGGCAGAATATCGGCTGTATGGCTGTCAGCTTCAAAAATCTGACGGCGAGAAAGACCGGGTTTGGGTGCAAGGCCTCCATACTGACTGATTTCTTCCTCTGTGCCATCCTCATAGCGGTGATCGTGTTTCAGTTGCAATGTACCCTGTTCACGGGTCAGCATCAGGTTGCGGGAGTGATCCTCATTAACATGCAGGGAAGTGTGAATCAACTCATCGCTGCACTCACGAATGTGTATGCGGATTTGATCAACTTGTTCGAAATCTTCTGCATAGTACGGAGTGGCGTCGGCAAGTTCACCGGCGTAGGCGTTTCCGCAGTTTTCTTCCATGCGCTCCCAGAATGCAAGCTGTTCCTCGGAGAGCTCTTCCCCGGAGTTGGCGTCACAGCTTTGAAAAAATAAAGATGCTCCGATCAAGAAGGAGACGGCTACAAATTTGGTATAGATTAACATGATAAGGGCTTGCTTTCGTGAAATTTGTATGATTTACCGGGATGTTACCAAAATCATTGGCTTTTGCAAAGCCTTAATAAACTCGTTTGGGTGATCAAAGGTTGGTAAAAATATAATTTGTGCTTGAATGGGGGCCCCAAAAATCGCAAATCGT
>SLJN01000041.1 GCA_007135115.1 Balneolales bacterium | reverse complement strand
ATTATACTATATGTTGTTATTCAATGGTATAGGCATAAGATAATAATATTACTATTAGTAATACACCATTGACAACATAAAGTTGTAAAATTCTATTTTAAATGAGTTGTGCAACAGACACCTTTAGAGGAAAAGCCGTTAAGAAATCGATGTAGCGTAGCGTTAAAAAAATAATCCGCACCGGTGAGGAGGGTGATCAGGGTTTGACGAAAGCAGAAGGACCTTCGGATTATTTTAGCGGAGCGGAATCGATTTTAGGCTTTTACTCTACCAGCCGGTGATTTTTTGGTCCTTTTTGA
Source organism: Balneolales bacterium (assembly GCA_007135115.1). Classification (GTDB taxonomy): domain Bacteria; phylum Bacteroidota; class Rhodothermia; order Balneolales; family Natronogracilivirgulaceae; genus SLJN01. The sequence goes on along the minus strand of SLJN01000041.1, from coordinate 2,697 downwards.
TCAATCAAAAAGGACGGATGGATACTATAAACTACTATGCTACAATTAATTGAAGAAGTAGTACAAATAAAGATTATAAAATCCAGCTTAGGGCACAAAGCAAGTAAAAAAATCTTCACCTGCATGCCTGTCCAGCATTAAACCGAATTCACCTTAGAAGCTGACAACTCCCGTAACATCACATCTGTCATCTTCTCGAGATCATATTCGTGTTTCCAGCCCCAGTCTCGCCGTGCGATGGAATCATCAATCGACTGCGGCCAGGAACGGGCAATTTGTTCGCGGTAATCGGGCTCGTAACGGACTTCAAAATCCGGGTAATGACGGCGAATGGATGTTGCGGCATCTTCCGGAGATAAACTGAAGCCGGTGAGATTATAAGAAGACCGAACGGTCAGAGAGTTTGCCGGCGCTTGCATTAGCTCAATGGTTGCGCGTACGGCATCTGACATAAACATCATGGGCAGGCGGGTATCGGCATTAACAAAGCAGGTGAAAGGCTTTTCAGCTACGGCTTTGTAATAGATATCCACGGCATAATCGGTAGTGCCGCCTCCGGGTAGAGCTTTGTAGCTGATCAACCCAGGGTAGCGGATACTGCGCACATCCACGCCGTATTTGCGGTGATAAAACTCGCACCAGCGCTCCCCTGCCAGTTTACTGATGCCATAAACCGTGGATGGTTCGGCTACAGTCTGTTGCGGGGTATCCGTTTTAGGAGTGGATTCACCAAAAACCGCAATGGAGCTTGGCCAAAATACCTTATCAAGGTCAAATTCACGGGCAACTTCCAGCACATTAAACAACCCGTTCATGTTGATATTCCAGGCCTTTTCGGGAATTTGCTCTGCGGTAGCCGATAGCACGGCAGCCAGATTATAAATCTCGGTGATCTGATGCTGTTTAACTAAATCCGTAAGGGCTTTTTTATCCAACACATCCAGTTTAACATAATCTCTGATTTCCGGTTGTTTATCAGGAGGATTGAGGTCAGCTGCTACGATGTTATCATTTCCATATTGCAGGGCAAGTTGCTCCGTAAGCTCGGTTCCTATTTGTCCGGCCGCCCCAATGATGAGAATTCTCGACATGAATAAATGGTTTTAGCTTGAATTAATTTTCAGCCGGAATAATACGATAAAATTTTGTTTCTGTCAGGGTGAGGATGTAGCTCTGTGAAGATTTGGTTGAATCTCTCAGGATTGTGTAGATTTTGCAGCAAAGCTTCCCACGCGGACTGCTAATGCTTATCATCGCAAAAACATCATAACAGAATCCAACAGACATGAACGTAGCACTCATTCAGCAGCATTGCAGTAACGATCGACAGGAAAACCTTGAACGAGGAGTTCGAAACCTCAGAGCAGCGATTTCCCATGGAGCTGAAGTTATTTGCTTTGCAGAACTATCGTTTGACCGTTTTTTCCCGCAGTTTCCGGATCATGATGATTCTGAGTCTCTTGCTGAAGCAATTCCTGGTCCAACTACACAAGCCCTTGCGGACGTTGCCGCCGAACATGGCGTCATCATCATCCCCAATATTTATGAGAGTGATGACTCCGCCGCCTACGATACATCCGCCGTGATAGGTACACAGGGCGAGCTGCTCGGTAAAACCCGAATGGCGCACATTGCTGATTTTAACTGCTTTCACGAAAAGCGGTATTACACCCCGGGTCCGACAGACCCACCGGTTTACGATACCCCGTTCGGGAAGATCGGCATCGCCGTCTGTTTTGATCGCCATTTTCCCGAGTATATGCGAGCACTGGCCTTGAAAGGTGCAGAAGTAGTTTTTGTGCCTCAAGCCGGTGCAGACGGAGAATGGGACGATGGGGTGTTTGAAGCCGAAATGCAGACAGCCTCTTTTCAAAATGGGTATTTCACTGCTCTTTGTAACCGTGTCGGACCGGAAGAACGGCTTACATTTGCGGGATCATCATTTATTTGTAACCCGTCAGGTAAAATAATCTGCAAAGCCAAGAATCTCGAAGATGAAATTCTCTATGCAACCCTGGATACCGGCGAGTGTGCCAGTTCTCCCGCAAGAAAGTTGTTTCTTCCGGAGCGAAAGTCCGGATATGATTGAGGAATACGTAGGTAAATAATGGGAAAGTTCGAATTAGTCCTAAACGCAGTGAAGGGCTTTATGAGCTAACTTTTTTTCATCTCAGATCTAACCTACTGCCATTCATCAATTTCCGTCGGTTTCAGTGCGTGTTGCACAACTTACCTTATTCTGTATTTATCCAGATTCCTTTCCGCGCGACGAAGTCGCGCTGTTTACCCAGCAGCCTATGTCATCTCGAGATCCTAATTCCACCTTCGGTGGCACTGTTGAGAAGGTGACAGAAAACTACTAAAACCCTAAACGCCGGTCGTGTGCGTCCCCGCACCGGCCCACTATCACCACGCGTCCTCGCGGAGGTTGTGTTGGTCGGCGCTTTCCCGTGCATCCCTCGGCAGCCACTTTTAGCAGGTTCATCGGTTTTGCCTCGGGATGTTGGGTGGTGGGTGAGCCTCGTACCCCCGACCTTTTGCTCCGCAACGGTCGGGGCTTAGTTCGGTCGTCCTCCTCCGCCAGCCGTGTCTGTTGCACAACTCATTTAAAATAGAATTTTACAACTTTATGTTGTCAATGGTGTATTACTAATAGTAATATTATTATCTTATGCCTATACCATTGAATAACAACAT
>SLJN01000243.1 GCA_007135115.1 Balneolales bacterium | reverse complement strand
TTCCAGCATCATCATACCGGGCATGCTGTAAAATCCAACAATTCCCATTATAATGACACCGGCAACAACACCTATAATAGCGGAAATAATTGCTTTTTGATCCATAGTTTTACCTCAGTAAATAATGTCAAAGGTTGTAAAGAAGTAACGTGTAAAGCTATACTTTGATTTGAATCATGGAGGTTTAACAATCACAATAATGCCGCGATCACATTGGCTGAATCTTTTAGTGCTTGGTGAACCCGTACTGGAGGAGTTAAACCGCAAAGACGCTAAGAGCGCTAAGGTGTAAGTTATTGGCTCCTTGTGAATTAAATTTTTATAGTGTTTGCATAATGATTGGATTTGTATTAGAAATTAGTGTCATTAAATCACTTAAACCCTTAGCGCTCTTAGCGTCTTTGCGGTTTCATAAATAACTATGCTTCAACGCTGGCTTTTCATACCGGGATTTTGCTACCTGGTGCTGGTTTTTGCCTCCGGCACCTGGCTGCGATGGCAATGGTACGCCCCCGATTGGACAGTTTTTCATTCGGGGTTTCTTACCCATGCGCACTCCCATGTAGCCGTATTAGGTTGGGCGTTCTGTATGTTGTGTGGATTGTTGTTTCACTATGCCATGCATTGGGAGCGGATTCCGAAGACGGCATTTCGAATTACCATGGCGGCGTTGCATATATCCGTCATCGGGATGGCGGTGACTTTTACCTGGCAGGGGTATGGCGACTGGTCGATCGGATTTTCCACCTTGCATTTGCTGGTGGGTTATGCCATAGCCGTTTTCTACTTTCGCTATGAAATTGAAACCCTGCCGGCAATACTTCGAAATTTTTACAGTGTCGCCGTCTGGTGGCTTGTGATATCAACCCTCGGCCCCTGGCTGCTTGCTTTCGGACCGGCCATGCCCTCGTTTTGGATGGATGCCGGAATTGAATTTTATCTCCATACGCAATTCAACGGCTGGCTGACCTTCGGGGTGCTGGGACTTGCACTTCACTACATACATCGCCGGGGCGGGAAACTGAACTGGTCTACCCATTTGGGTTTTGCCATGCTGCTGATCGGCACCTTACCCGCATTGATTCCCATGCTCGATCAGACTCAGGTTCACCCAAACTTAGCCATAGTCGGAGCTGCGGGCAGCCTGCTGTATGCGGTCGGTGGGGTTATCGTTGCCGCCCCATTGGTTAAGCTACTCTCATCAGAAAAAAACTTGCCGCTGAAAGCAATGATGCTATTGAGCGGCGGTTCTCTGTTGATAAAACAAATTATGCTCGGGATCATCGCATTCCCGGCAGTAGCCGAGGCCGTGATGGGCTTCTCCTTTGTTACCGTCGGCTATTTACATCTGCTGCTTTTGGGATTTATTTCATCCGCTCTGCTATTCGGATGGCTGCAACAAACGAGAATAACAGCCGATCTACCCTTGACCACAAGTTTAATCGCCTATCTTGCCGGCGTAGGAGTAATGCTTATTCTACTGCTGTGGTTCGGAGCCGTTCAGATTTTTGGGTTTGCACCTGTTTTTCCGGTGCAATTGTCCCTGTTCGTTGCTGCTTTGATTGCGCTTTTGGGTAGTTTGGGATTGTTGGCAAAATCTCTAAAGGTTTGGCTCGGGTAGTATTACATCTGCAAACTGAAATCAACAATCATCAATCTGAAATCTGTTGATACAGGCGGGATGATGAAGCTTGGCACAATTGGGTATCTATAGCAAGCATCTCAATAATTCAAAGAGATAGCAGATTGACGATTTGTGATTTCAGACTGCAGATTTTTGGACACTACTCCACCGGCTCCAACCGGTAAAGCCCGCCATTGGACTCATCGGTAAGGAAATAAAGGTAGCCGTCCGGACCGCTGCGAACATCGCGGATGCGTCCGATATCATCTCGTAACAATTCCTCCTCTTCGACCACTTCTTCACCGTCCATAACTACCCGGCGGATGTGTTCCTCTGCCAGGGCGCCGACGAATATATCGCCTTCCCAGGATGAAAACCGGTTACCGGTATAAAAGGCCATGCCAGATGGTGCAATGGAAGTAGGTGACCAGTGTAGCAGGGGATTGACAATGTCATCATCTTCATCCGGATAGGTGCCGATGGACGAGTCATCCGAATACTCAGTTCCGAATGTAGCATCCGGCCAGCCGTAGTTTTCGCCGGTCTTTATGATATTCAGCTCGTCGCCGCCTCTCGGACCGTGCTCATGTTGCCAGACCTCACCTGTTTCCGGATGCAGATCCATACCTTGAGCATTGCGGTGTCCGTAGGTGTAGATTTCCGGCAGGACATCATCAGAGTCGTAATAGGGATTGTCATCGGGAATCGAGCCATCATCATTCAACCTGATCGTGGTACCCGTGGCATAATCATTGTCCTGGGAATAGTTTCTTGAACCGCGGTCGCCAATAGTAAACATAACTTTACCCTCTTCCGGGAAAACAATACGCGAGCCGTAATGCCGGCCGGAAGAATGTCCGGGCTCCTCTCGATAGAGTTCTTCCAGATCCGTCAACTCGGCTGAATCCAACTGGGCGCGGGCCAGTGCCGTGCCGGTTCCGTTTTCTGCCGGGGCTGAGTAGGTGAAATAGATCCACCCGTTATTTTCGTAATCCGGATGCAGGGCAACATCGAGTAGCCCGCCTTGGCCGGATGCCTGGATATCCGGCAGACCGGACAGCTGAGTGATCTCTTCTCCATCGATAAGATTCATCGTGCCGGATCGCTCGGTAATCAGTTTGCGCTCATCAGGCAGCCAGGTCACGGCCCAAGGGTGGTCCAGGTTGTTCACAAGGCGAACAACACGAAAGTTTTCATCATCAGAATCGACCCGTTCGATCACAACTTCGCCCTCATCATTGGCTATTGGCGTTCCAAGATCACAGGCAGCGAAGGCAAATAAAACAAACAACGGAAGTGACATGCGTACTGCTGATTTAAATTCTAAATGATTGAAGCTAAACATCTCATTGGTAGTTTGATTCGACATTTCGCGA
>SLJN01000005.1 GCA_007135115.1 Balneolales bacterium | reverse complement strand
TTAACTATCGGTTTATTATTTAAAGTTTTTAGATTACCGGCGAACACTAACGAACTAATCACTAAACCTATGTTATATCAACTTGCAATACTTCCATATTCATACGATGCGTTGGAACCATCCATCGACGCCAAAACGATGAAAATTCATCACACCAAACACCATCAGGGTTATGTAAATAAGCTGAATAGCGCTATTGAAGGCACAGGCCTTGAAAATCAATCACTCGAAGAGATTCTTGCTTCGGTTTCAAACCATTCAGTTGCAGTGCGCAATAATGGGGGCGGGCACTATAACCACACCCTTTTTTGGGAGATTTTGTCGCCTGAGGGTGCAGATGGCCCGACAGAGAATCTTGCAAGCTCCATCAATAAATCGTTTGGTTCATTTGAAACTTTCAAGGAAGAGTTTGCCAACGCCGCAGCAACGCGGTTTGGCTCAGGGTGGGCCTGGCTAATTGTACATGCTGACGGAGATCTTGAAGTAACGTCCACTCCCAACCAGGACAATCCCCTCATGGATGTAGCCGAAGTGCAGGGAACCCCAATACTCGGCCTGGATGTATGGGAGCACGCATACTACCTCCATTACCAAAATCTGCGCATCGACTATATCGAAGCATTCTGGACTGTAGTTAACTGGAATGCCGTGGGGCAGAAATTCATCGCAGCGATAGCCGAAACCGTTGATGGAGAATAAGATGAATGGTGCAAAAAATAACAAACCAAACCTCTACATGGTAACCGGTGCGACCGGACATATAGGAGGGTACATTGTATCAGAGCTTCTGAAAAATGGACATCGTGTAAGGGCTCTTACACGAAAGCCCGAAAAGGCGAATTTCCTTGAAGAGGTGGACGTAGTGTCAGGAGACCTGAACAGGCCGGAAACCGTAGCTTCAGCTTTTGATGGGGTAACGGGAGTCCATTTTATCACAATAAACGGTGAAGGTTTTGGTCCGTTAGAATCGGCGCCAGAGCTGGTACGCCTGGCTGAAGAGGCCGGTGTTCAGCGGGCAACTATATTGTGGAATGGCATTCCGGGCCCCGTGGAAGATGCCGTAAAAGCGAGCCGTCTGGAGTGGACTATTCTCCAGCCACAGGAGTTTATGTCGAATGCATTTGAGTGGAGTGACTCCATCCGTAAAGAGAACGTGGCAGTTGAATCATTTGGCCACCGGAAAACCGCTTATGTCCACCCGGCCGATATCGCATCCGTCGCGGTTGCAGCGCTCACCCAAAACAGTCATGCAGGGAAAGAGCTGGTACTGACCGGCCCGGAAGTACTGAGTCCAGTAAAAGCCGTGCAGATCATCGCTGAGACGACCGGGAAAGATATTCGGTTTGAAGAGCGATCTGAAGCAGAAGAGCGGCTTCGGATGATAAAAGAACACGGTTTGGAACAGGAGATGATCGACCATGTGATCTCATGGCAAAAAAACCCTCCGCCTGAGGCGTACACTATCAGTCCGGTGATTGAGCAAGTCACCGGACGTCCGCCAAAAACATTCCGGCAGTGGGCAGAGGTGAATGCTTATAACTTCAAATAGTCTAGTAAATCCATTTTCTGATTCTAAAATCTCACCAGAGAAACTGTCAGAGTTCATAGGCTTACGAATTCTGGCAGATTTGGGAAATTACACGGAGACAGGAACCTGAAACCAACGACAAGTTTATACACGTCAAAAACAGAACACTCAAAACCCAATACAATGAACGTAACCATTCTTTTAGGAACCGTAAGAAACGGAAGACAATCACATAAAGCTGCGCAGTACGTGGCATCAACTCTTGCTGAACGTGGATCTAAGGTGGATCTAATCGATCTTGCCGAAGAGCCTCTTCCGATGTTAGGATATGAGCCGCATCAAAACAAGGAAACGGAGCAGCGTATCAGGCAGATCAGCAACCGATTGGATGAAAGTGATGCCATCATCCTGGTCACACCCGAATACCAGGGCAGCTTTTCGGGTGCTTTAAAAAATGCACTGGATCATTACTATACCGAATTTCATAAAAAGCCGGTTGGTGTTGTAGCAGCATCGGCAGGAGGAATGGCGGGTATTAACGCTTCAACTCAGCTCCAGCATGTAATCTTGAGCCTGGGAGCGTACCCCTTGCCAATGAAGCTTCTTGTACCACAGGTGCACCATGCATTTGATGATTCATTTGAGCCGCTTAATGAGAAGATTATTGAAATGACGGGCAAATTCCTAGATGAGTTTTCCTGGTTTGCTGAAGCTATCATTCAAAAAAAAACAGTCCGATGAAAAAGGGGAAATGGCTGCGTAGCCTTAAAAGCAAAATTATTTCCCTTGTTGTGAATCTGAAAAGGCGATGAAGCGTATAGAACAGTCAGCCTGATAAGAGTAACTAATTATATCACGGGCCAGAGTATTATAATTATGAGAAAAAAACGGATACCCCCAACTAATCCAGTACAAAGGCACACCACTAAAATGCCGGGACAGGAAAATATGAAAACGTTGAGTAGCACGAATACCACCCTCGCGATAGAGGCAACCGGACTTGTAAAAGTATTCGGTACTACACGAGCGGTCGATGGTGTGGACCTTTCAGTTCCAAAGGGAATGGTATATGGATTCCTGGGCCCAAACGGTGCGGGAAAAACCACTACCATCCGCATGCTTGCAACGCTGCTTCAACCGGATGAGGGCAGTGCTGCAGTTTTCGGCCATGATCTTAATCATGAAGCAGATTCTGTTCGCAGCCGCATAAGCCTGACCGGACAATTTGCATCGGTTGATGATGACTTGACGGGATTGGAAAACTTGATTCTCATTGCACGACTGCTCGGTTATAAACGAAAACAAGCTGCGGAGAGGGCACAAGAACTTCTGGTAGCTTTTAGCTTGGGGGAAGCCACTAGAAAACAGATAAAGAACTATTCGGGCGGTATGCGCCGGCGAATTGATATTGCCGCAAGCATTGTGAACTCACCGGAGTTACTGTTCCTGGATGAGCCCACGACAGGGTTGGAC
>SLJN01000234.1 GCA_007135115.1 Balneolales bacterium | reverse complement strand
CAGATCCTTGGATTAAACCGAAATATATTTACATAAGGCTCTCTAATATTATTTTTCAAAAACTCACTCCCCCTTCCTCACAAACGGCCGCTCCCAAAGCCCCATCAACAAAAGAATAAATAGGGTACTCGATGCCAATCCCCAACAGACCACAGTCGCCAGGGTGTTCCAGAATTCACTGGTGTCAAAGAGAACCAGGGGCATCAACCCGCCTAAGGTTGTTAGTGAGGTGATCAGCACGGGGCGCATTTTGGTGCGATAGACGATCATCCAGCTGCGTATGCCTGAGATGCCGAGTTGGCGCATGTGTTCTTTGCCGTGCATCAGCAGGATGGCGTTGTTGACGACCACCCCGGCAGCCAATAGCGCTCCGGCGGTTGCGCTGCGGTCAAAATCGAGATCGTGGAACATGGTGCCGTACATAACTCCGATGGCGCTTAGCGGTACGGCAAGCAGCACGACGATGGGGTCGATCCATTTTTCAAGCAGTGCGGAGACGATCATCCAGACGCTCAGCAGGGCGAGTCCGAATATGAGCAGTAGGTTGGCTCCGGTATCATCATCCCCCCAACTGAAGCCGCTGCCGAACTCTACGCTGGTGCCGATCGGGGTGGGGAATTCCTCCAGCAGCTCTTCGGTGAATTCCCGTCCGAAGCGGTGCGGACCCAGGAAGTCAAAACTGACCGTCCGAGTGTAATTTTGGTTCTCCCGGCGGATCTGATTCATCACCCGCTCCTGCTCAAGTGAGGCCACCTCGGGCAACCTGAAGAGTGTGTTATCATTAAACCGGATGCGGTTTTCCAGATCTTCCTGATACATACCCGGCATCGTATTTCTACCGACCAAAATCATTTCCTGATCGCTGAATTCCACCCGCCCGAAGGCGTTGCTGGGATTGACATCCATATTCAGCGCGCCGAACAATCCGCTACGAGACATCCCTTTGGCTTCCAGCCGGTCAACATCGGGATCAAGAACGAATTGGAACAGATCCGTTCGCTGGCCGAACCCGGTCTGGTTGATATCCACTTCTTCCACCCGCTGGTTTTCTTTCAGCCGGTCGCGCAGGTCTTTGGCCATGACCTCCAGTTCATCATAGGAATAGCCGTTCAGCGTAACCCGGAAGGAGTGGCGAGATCCACCCAGGGTTCCGCTGGAAAAACCATCGCCGAAGCCGCTTACCGAGATTCTGGAGTTGCCGGTCCGGGCCGCCAGGAATGAGGCCTCAGCTTTGAGCCGGTAGGGTTCCGGGCGCATCAGGTATTCCTCTTTGAAGTGGAATTGCAGGCGCGCGCTGTTGGTGTGTCTGCTGATGCGTGTTTCAAAATAATCCATCGCCTCTCCGTACGGCTCGGCGATCAACTCGAAGTTGTGCGCCATCTCGTCAAGCTGCTCAATAGCGGTGCCTTCCGGCGTTTGGATGTTAACGGTGAGCACCTCGCTGAACGTCCTGCCCCAGGATTCCCCGAAATGCGTTTCGTTGACGAACCGGTACGAGATGCCGCCTAACCACGGCTCGATCTCATCGCGGTTATCGAAATAGGTCGCCACACCCGACTGCCACCACGTGAGTTCTTCTTCCTCGTCGTCGTTGTCCATAAATCCGGGTTCCGGGATGGCATACAAGGGGATGCCGATTAACAGGGTCATGGCAGGGATGATCACCCAGCGCAGCCGGTACCGCCATATGAATACGTACATGCCGAGCCGCCGGAAACGGCTGATCAGATTCGTGAACCGGTTTTTCCGGGTCGCCAGTTCTTTGCCGTTGGTTTTGGGATGCACCAGCCAGATCAGGGCGTAGGGGATCCACGTAAGGGAGATTATGACGGAGGCAACCAGCGTGAGGGTCAGCGCCAGGGCAAGCGGCATCAGGTAGATTCTGACCTCCTCCATGGCAAACAGGACCGGGATGAATATTCCGACGGTGGTCAATGTACTCCCCAAAACCGGCACGAATACCTGTTTGATGTACTTTCTGACATGCTGTATCCGCGGTCCGCGGCCCGACGGCAGGTTGGGGTTGAGATGCTCGAAAACCACCACCGCATTGTCAATGATCATCCCGAGGGCGATGGTGAGCCCGGCGAGGGTGATCACATTCATGGAGTAGTCCATCAGGTAGAGGACGCTGACGCTCAGGAGTATCGAAAACAGGATGCTGCCGAGGATGACAAACGGGGCGCGCAGGCGGCGGATAAAAATCAGCAGGATGGAAAAGACGGCCAGCAAGCTGATGAGGGCCTGATATTCCAGCTCGGTGAGCATCTCGCGCAGCTCTTCGGTGCTGTCCTGACCCAGCTGGACGACGATATCATCGGGAAATCCGGCTTTGAGTTCGTCCAGTTCGCGGTGGACGGTCTCGGCAAGTTCCATGGCATCGGAGCCGGATTCCCGCTCAAACTGAAGGGTGATGGCCGAGCTTGCGTTCAGCCGGTAGGTTTGATGGACATCCGGGTTGTCCTGAATGGAAACGTCGGCGATATCGTCAATGATGATGCGCCTTTCGGAGTCGCTCAGCGCCACCGGATAGTTGAGGATGTCGTCGATATCTTCATGGGCCGGCGGCACGTCGATGCTGTAGCGGTGTCCGCCGAAGTCGCGATAGCCTGCCGATCGCCAATCGAGGTTCTCGCGGATGCTGTTCATCACCTGCTGCTGGTTGATGCCGAGCTGATCCACCTTGCGGTGATCAAATTCGACGATCAGCGCCGGCTCTTCGACGCCGCTGATTTCGATTTCGGAGATACCGTCGAGGCCGATCAGCGGCATCCGGATTTGCTGTTCGACGAAATCACGCAGTTCATAAGGATTGCGGTCTCCGCTGACGGTGAAGGTGAGGAAGGTCTGCATGTCCGACAGCTCTTCCGGCACGCGCCGGCTGATGTTGGGCTCGCCGAGGTCTTCAGGCAGATCACCCTGAAACTCCCGCAGGTACTCTCTCAACTCCACCAGCCTGAAATCCACCGGGGCATCCGGATGGAAGTCAATGGATACCGACGACCGCCCGGCACGCGTCACCGACTCGATATTCTCCACATCGCGCAACCGCTGCGCCGCCTGCTCCACCCGGCGGGTCACCTCCTGCTCCATCACCTCCGGCGTAGTCTGCCCCCAGGTATACGACACACTCGCCGATGGCCGCTCCAACTCCGGCGCCATCTCCATAGGAATACCCATCCACGCCGCCACCCCGACGGTGATGACCATCATGTAGAACAGGGAGATTAGGTATCTTCGGCGGAAGAGGTGGTGCATCGTTTGCGGCGTTTGACTGTTTGGATGTTTGAATGTTTGGTGTTGGCGCTATTGTGCTTAGGGTGATTTTGGAGGTGGTTGTGGATTGGGAGTGTTTTGTTGTTTGGTGTTTGGCTGATTGCTTTTTTGGTATTTGATGCCTTTGTAGCGGGTGTTGTTGAGGTAGTTGATGAAGCTGATCAGTTTGTTGTTGAGTTTGTGTGCTAGCTCATATCCTTGGTTGAATTCATCTTCGGTGATGTTTTGGTGATCAAGGGCCCTGTATAGTTGAGATTTGACTTCATCTGTTGAACCGTGGGATATCCATAGGAACTGAATAAATTCTTGCCGGCCTCCTCTGCCGAATCCTTCTGCGATATTATCCATTGATGATCCTGAAGATTTCTCTATCTGGTTTTTCAGCGCAAAATTTCTTGAAAAATCCTCTTTGGAGGTTAGCTGCCTGATAAATTGGCATAACTCCCTTGCAATCTGCCAAACCTCTAACTCTTCAAATCGTTTTATGGTTGCCATCTTTTCTCAGTTGATTACACTAATCATGTTAGTCATTAACTCAAACAGCCAAACACCAAACAATCAAACAACTCAACGCAGTCTGGGTTCGACCTCCTGCTGATGCGAAATAGCAAAATGCCGATCCACGGCGAGGGTATCTCCGGGGGAGATTTCTTCTTCGTCGAGGATGACCCAGTCGCTGGTTTGGGCGATGGGTTCGACGTAGACCCATTCTACGGTGTCATTGTTGAGTATGAAGACCAGTTCGCGGTTGTCGCGTTCGAGCAGGGCTTCGCGGGGGGCGCGGACGCGGCCTTCCACCATTTCGGTCTGAATGCGACCGTCGACGGTCATGCCGGTTCGGAGGTCGCCGTCTTGATTGTCAAATATGGCAACGATCTGACCGGTTTTGGAATCCGGGTCTACGACCGGGGAGACCGACTCCACTTCGCCTTCGACGGAGATGCCGCCGGTGGTGGTCAGTTCTACGCCCATACCGGGTTCCACCATGGCCAGTTCGTGTTCGAGTACATCATAGCGGACGCGTACTTCTGAGTCGTCCACGAGGCGCCCGACTTCGGTGCCGGCCGAGAGGTATTCGCCGCGCGAGAAGTTTTTCTCCACGCTGACCGTACCGTCAAACGGGGCTGATAGGTTGGCATAGCTCAACTGCAGTTGCGCCTGACGCAGGGCGATATCGGCTTCCTGAACCCCGATGCGCCGACGAATGCCGTCAATTAATTCCTGGTTGATGGAGGTGTCCGGGTTGGCGCTGAAGGTCGCCTGATGCTCGGCGCGGAATTCGTCCTCGGTCTGCTTCAGGTTTTCGCGCGCTTGCTCCACATCGAGCTGCCACTCGTCGTCTTCCAGGGCGATGAGGATATCGCCTTGCCGGACCGACCGCCCCTCCCGGATGCTGTGCTCCTCCACATAACCCGACTGCCGGGTCTGTATGGTGATTTCATTTACCGGCTCGACCGTCCCCTGGGTTTCCAGATGGAAAAAGAGCGCCTCATCATCGGTAACATCAAAAATCACCGTCGGCCGGATCTCCACCCGGTCCTCATCCACCTCATCGGCAGGGTCGGATTCTTCTTCACAAGATGCGAGGAGAAGTAAGAGGAGGATGAGTGTTATGGGTTTGTGTAGATATTGCATGATTTAAATTCCAATGTTCAATGATCAAATAACAAATAAATTCCAATACGCAAATTTCGAAATTTCAAACGGGTGGTTGGGCTGAGTCCCAGGCTATGGATAGTGGCATTGCTACAATCTTTGTCCCGTAGGGACAACCTATTTGTAGAAAGAACACGCCCCACCTCAAACCGAGTCCCGTAGGGACGGTTTGGCCATAGCTACAATATCTTCCTTTTTGGGGATTGGGTTGTGCGTTTCCTTTTTTATTTATTTGTGATTTCAACATGGGAGCTATCGATTATGGACCGTCCCTAACGGGACTCGGATTTCTTGGTGGAATTGCCGTATTCTACAAATAGGGCCGACCCTATGGGTCTCTGGTTTCGTGCAAACAGCGGTGCTTTTATGTATTTCTTCGCTGTTACAATTGGCTACGTTTCTATTGGTCTCTGAGATTCCGTAGATAGCGCCGATTTTATAGGCCTGCTCATTGTTGCCGATAGCGGAATTTCTACAGGTTGCAGCTTTTCCTCTAATAGTAACAACCCTATTGATAGCGGCTTTGCTATAATCTTTGTCCCGTAGGGACAACCTATTTGTAGAAATGACGCACCCCACCCCAAACGGATTCCCGTAGGGACGTTCCATAAATAGGCAAAATCTATTCAATTGCTTTAAACACATATCGCTCATCATATTCTACATCAAATTTCTCCAACATTTCCACATATTCTTCTAAAAATGTCTTTACACGATGATGCTCTTTTTGTTTCATCACGTAATGATATACGGCATCTATCTGACTTCGCCCATAGGAAAAAGCTCCGAATCCTTCCTGCCATTGAAACCTTCCGGGAACCAGCCGGTTATGATTAATCCATTTAGCGGAATATCCTTTAAGCTCCTTCATAAGGTTAGAAGGGGATTCGTTAGGATGCATTCCAACAAAGATATGCAGGTGATCTTTTACCCCATTTATGGCAATCAGTTTATGATTACGGTTTTGGATGAATCCGGACATGTATTTATATAATTCATCTTCCCAAGATGGTTGAATTGTTGATGTTTTGTTTTGAACAGCGAAAACAAATTGCATGTATATTTGTGTGTAGGTGTTTGCCATAGTTTCGCTATCGATTATGAATCGTCCCTGACGGGACTCGGTGTTCTTGGGGGGATGCGGGTTTTCTACAAATAGGGCCGACCCTACGGGTCTCTGTTTTTGTACAAACAGCGGTGCTTTTGTGTATTTCTTCACTGTTGCAATTGGCCGCGTTTCTATTAGTCTCTGAGGTTCCGTAATTAGCGGCGATTGTATGATTCTGCTCTTTGTTGCCGATAGCAGAATTTCTACAGGTTGCAGCCTTTCCTCTAATAGCGACAACCCTAAGGATAGCGGCATTGCTATAATCCTTGTCCCGTAGGGACAGCCTATTTGTAGAAAAGCGCCGGGTCCCCTTCAAATGCGAGTCTCGTAGGGACGGTGCGATATTATATTTCCATCGCTGCATCATATTTCCAATTTCTCCGGAGGTTTCGAAAACTTGCCGACCCAATTGAACACCATGGGGATTAAGAACAAGGTCAGGATGGTGCTGGTGATCATGCCGCCCATGAGGGCGAGGCCGAGGGATTGACGCAGCTCGTAACCGTCGCCGATGGGCATGACCATGGGGAGCAGGCCTAACACGGTGGTCATGGTGGTCATCACTACGGGGCGGAAGCGGTGCTGGCCGGCCTGGGTGATGGCGGTTTGCAGGTCGCCGGTGTCTTCATAATAGCGGCGCATGAAATCTACTTTCAGGATGGCATCGTTCACCGCTATTCCGGTGAGGATCAGGATACCGAGGAACGAGAGCGTATTGAGTCCGGCACCAAAAGCCCACAGTAGCAGCAGGGAGCCGATCCACGCAAACGGCACCGATGCCATGATGATCAGTGGATACTTCAGGTTCTCGTATTGGATGGCCAGGATGATGTAAATCAAGATCATGCTGATCAGCAGCAGCTGGCTCATGTCCCTCATCAGGCGGTCCACCTGAATGGCGGTGCCGCTCAATGATATTTCGGTGCCGTATTCAAGATTAAAGTCATTGACGATCTCCATAAACGCATCCCGGTTCCACCACCAGTCGGCCACCGACATATCGCTGATGTAGCTGAGCACCGGCGTCTGGTTGATCCGCTCGTACTGCTCCGGCTCGTCGCCCGGACGGATATCGGACACTTGGGTCAGCGGGATGCTCCTGCCCTCCAGCGGTATGCGCATGGATGCCGGATCAGAGGCTGAACTTCCCCCGGAAAACAGACGTACATCAATGGATTCATCATCGCGCATCCATTGGGTGAGATTCATCCCCCGCGCCGAGGTTTCCAGGTAATTGATCACGTAGGATTCGCTTAAATCATAATACATCATCCGGTCGGGCTGAAAATGCAGATTATAGGTCTGTACCCGCTCCGGGAACTGAAGTGCGAGCTCGCCCAAACCATCGTTTTCCAGCCGCTCTGACAAATGATCCGAAGCCTCCGCGCTTTGATCCCGCTCCATCCCAGAAAAGTGGACAATCAGCGGGGCGCTGTGCTGACCGATCACATTATCAAGAATCGGCAGCGAAGACTCCTGGCGGGCCGTCATGCCCTCCTGCATATCGGTGAACCCGGAAATCACATTGCGAACCTGCTCGGCGTGGGCGGGACCGTCCACCGGGACTTCAATAAAAAACCGGTTCATCCCCTCATCCATCAACCGTGAAATATTGCTTTGATCGGTATAGCCGCCCATGGTGAGTATGCCCTCGGCGCCGGTGTTATGCTCCAGTTGCTCGGTCAGGGTGCGGGCGGTCAGCTCGGTGCTCGGTAAAGCCGTGTTGCCCGGCAGGCTGATCCGATAGCGGACGCTGTCTTCTTCAAAATCCGGCAAGACCGATTTGGGCATGAACATAAAGGCCGTTGCCGCGGCGGCAATCAAAATCAGAAAAACACCTGCAAACGGCAGCGGTTTGCGCAGAGCGTAGGCCAGCAGTTGCTCATACTTGGAGCGGACGGCATTCAGCCCGCGGGTAAAAAATGTTCCGCGTTCATGTTCATCGGTGGCCTTAACCTTGAACTGATAAACCAGCACCGGCAGGATGGCGAGGGCCACCAGAAGCGAGGCGAGCAGACTGATCGAAAGCGTCAGAGCCTGATCCCTGAAAAAGGCGCCTTCAAAGCCGCCCAGGAACACCAGCGGCAGGAAAACCGAAATGGTGGTGAAGGTGGATGCCGTCACCGCCAGGGCAATTTCTTTGGTTCCGGATGAAGCCGCGTCGAACAGGCTTTTTCCTTTGCGGTGCCGGTTGATGTTTTCCAGTACCACAATGGCATTATCCACCAGCAGCCCGATGCCGAGGGTGAGTCCGCTCAACGAGATGATGTTGAGCTGAATCCCGAACAGGTACATCATAAAAAAGGTGAGGAAAATGCTGACCGGAATCGCGATGCCGATGGTGAAGGGCGAGCGGGAGTCATTCAGAAAAAAGAAAAGCACGAAAAATGCAAGAACGCCCCCCAGCAGCAGGGTTTGAAGAAGGTTGTCGATGGTGCGGTCGATATACGTGGCGTTTTCGCTGAGTACGCTGAGCTCGATGCCCGGGAATTGATCTTCGACCTCATCCATCACGGGGAGCAGCTTTTCATAGACTTCGACCAGATTGGTGTCGTAGTCCTTGCGTACGAGCACACTCAGCATGGGGGCGCCATCCACCATGGAAAACGAGACCGGGTCGCTTTCGGCCATCTCGACATCGGCAACATCCTCCAGACGCAGGATTCGTTCGCCACCAATACGGGCAAGCGGGGTGCGGCGGAGATCCTCCAGCCCGGAGATACGGCTCTCGATTTTGAGAGAGTAGCGGTACCAGCCGTCGCGTAGCTCACCGGTGCTGGCGAATTCGTTGGCTTCCTGCACCCGGTTTTCAATCTCGCTGATGCGCAGATCGTACCGGTCGGCCTGGCGCTCATCGTAGCGAATGCGCACTTCCGGGATCACCGCCCCGACCATCACGGCCTGGGCGATGCCATCCTGCTGTTCGAGGCGACGGGTGAGCACCTGATCGGTCCAGCGCTTCAGCTCAAGCTGGGTGTCGAAGTCGGGGTCGGTCATGCCTTCCTGGGTAACTCCGATCACAGCAACCGGCTCATCGGCGGGATTGGCATAGACCACCTGGGGACGTTCGGCTTGCTGAGGCAGTCTTGGATAGGCCTGATCAAGCTGCTCGCGGACATTGAGAAACGCCAGGTCCATATCGGTACCCCACTCGAATTCGAGTTCAATGAATCCCATTCCCTGGCGTGCGAAACTGTGGGAGCTCTCCACATCCGGCACGCTGCCCAACAATGCTTCGAGCTGCTCGTTGATGCGGGTTTCTACCTCTCTGGCGGAAGCGCCGGTCCATTCGGTCTGCACCATGAGGTTGGGACTGTCCACCTCGGGAAGCAGATCAACCGAAAGGTCGGTCAGCGCCACATATCCGAAGATGAAGGTGGCAATGACCAGCATGATGGCGGTGACCGGGCGTTTTAATAACATACACTGAAACCGTGTGAATGAATGAGGTTATCGCACTCAGGCTAATGTAGCGGCAGATAAATGTAATGGCACAATTTACAAAGCCACTTATTAACTATAGGGATAGTTTTGGAGAAAGTAAAGGGGTTTAAAAATTCTCAGTGTGAGAACTCATATTGCCGAATCATCGAACTTTCATCCGAATGTGGCCAATCATCCGATGAAAACGTGTAAAGATAATCATCATCATTGAATATCGCCGACACTGAATAATCAAACTCATATTCATTGATAATTTTCTCGTCGTCGATAGATAATTCAAAGAGGATGTTCCGGTTGTACGGAGCCGGGCTGTCTTCCCGCCGGCCTTTCAGCAGCAACAGGTTATCGGTTTCCGGATGGATTGCGGTGTCAATCAACATAAATTCAAAATCGGGGGCCTGGTTTTCACTGGCGAATTCCAATTCATTTTCATCGTAATCAATGGTCGCTATGTGTTCTCTGTTTGATGGGTCAATCACAAATACATCAGCGCCATAAAGCGATATATAAAACAAGTAGGTTCCGTTATAATCGAGCCGACCATCTGTTAAAAAATTGATTTTTCCACTATCGGTATCATGTCCGTGATCCACCTCTATTTCGTTAAACTCCTCTGATTGGATATTAAATAAGACCACCGGTGAAGCCGGATTGGTCTGACTACGAAAAACCACGGTTTGTTTATCCATGGCTATCGGATCTAATGGAATATGACCATCTAAAGTGAGGTCATCTTTTTCACCATCTTCGCTAATACGAATAAACTTAGCATTTGTGGGATCCGCCACTACGGTACTGCCTTCAACCGAAAACGCTCCTCCGATAATGCTACCAACTTCACCCGGACCTGCCCCACTGGCCAGATTAATGCTTTGCGTTTCCTGAGTTTCGATATTCGCTAATTTGACCGCTCCTCTGTACTGTTCCGAATATAATATTTCCTCATGACCCATAGAAAAACTTTGATATAACATGCCTTCGGTAAATGATATGTCGGAGTGTTCTTTCACTTTATTGAAACCGGATTCTGGTTCGCTTTCATCACTTTGGCAAGCGATCAGGGAGATGAGTAGAAGGAGGATGAGCAGGTTGTATTTTTTTGTTTCCATAATTTTAGATGGTCTCGAGTTGTCGAATGCAGTATATATGGAAGTTATTATTTGAGGCCTCTACGATGTTTGGCTTATGAAGTTTCAGGATGGATTATGAAATAAGTAGCCTCCCCGACAAATCTCTAATAGTTCTTCTGTTATTGATTTACTCATCCAACGAAATTTCCTCCATATTCAAAGTCGATCTGCGCATTGATTTGGTGTAATACATGGTGCCATCCACAACATCTATGCTGTTGGCTTTTTCGGAAAGTTCAATGGTTGTATGATATGATAAGTCATCAATACCGTACACATGCACCTGGTCGGAGTGCTCATACTCCAACAGACTGGATTCCAGCCTCGAGGGAGAAATTCTATCAAGCAGACCTAAATCCTCCATCAGCTCGGGTTGTGATAACACATAAAGGAAGTCACCGTCAACGGCGATATCCCGGATATACAGTGGTGTTTCTTCAAGGTCGGGAATGGCATACGTGCCGAGATCGGGATCAGGTGAGGGCAGGTCGGCATCTTCCGGTTCCCGGGTATGACCGGTTATTCCGGTGTGATCCAGGCTTATTACATTGGCGGAGTAGCCGAATCCTACAAATGCGCGTTTGCCATCACCAATGACGATGGTCTCCTGCAACAACAATGGATTCTTGAAATTGATATACGATAGCAAATCATCCTGATCCAAATGTGTAATTAAGTCGGTTTGCATATCCTCGGGTTGAGTTACTTCTGATAGGGCTAATGTTTTGTCGTAATCCATGTTAACTCCAAGGATATAGTCTCCGAACAAAAGACCTCTGAGGTAGTTTTCTGAGTCGAGGCTATGATCTTGCAGATGGTTAAGCCTGGTATCGTATTCGGATAAAACCATGCTGCCCCTGTCCCAGATAAAGATCGACTCATCGGCTATGGAGACGGTGATCTGCGAGTCTGAAGAATTCAGTTCGCCGGGGCCTTGACCGATACGAATGTTGTTTACCTCTTCACAGTCGGGAAGTGAAATCAATGCAACACGGTCTTCACCTCTGGCAAGATCATCAATAAGTGCATATTGCTGATCAATCATCCATAGGTTTTGCGGGTCGTTAATGGCGCCCCCGCAAATGGATTCGTTTTGTGTAAGAGAGCCGAATAGCATAATTGCT
>SLJN01000311.1 GCA_007135115.1 Balneolales bacterium | reverse complement strand
TACAAGAAATTGTCCGTTTAGAGGATCACTATATCCAGGTTGATGATATTGATGCCGAAGAAACCGAATCGTGGAATGAAGGTACCGGCTTCCATCCCATCGGCACTACTTCGGCTCCATTTAGCGGTACATATAATGGAGATGGGTATGAAATTACTGATCTGACTATTCAGCGAAATCTAAGCAACCAAGGCCTATTTGGCTTGATACATGATGGGCTAATCAAAAATGTAACTGTCATTAATGCTGAAATTTCCGGAGGGAATAATGTGGGTGTACTTTCCGGCCAGAATAACGGAGTCATCAGCCAATCACAAACAACCGGAACCGTAAATGGTGCCCAAAATGTGGGTGGTATGGCAGGTCAAAATAGTGGTGAGATTCAGCAATCACATTCAGCGGTGGAAGTTACCGGAGATTCGGGTAATGAATGGCGCGTAGGTGGCCTGGTAGGGTTAAATTCAGACGGAATAATTTCTGATTCCTATGCAAATGGCTCGGTAACAGGTGAGTCTGAAACCGGTGGGTTGGTTGGTTGGAACAATACTGACGGAATGATTTCTCATTCTTATGCAACCGGAGACGTTTCCGGATCATCTACATACGGAGGCCTGATTGGTTTTAACAGTGCTACCGTTGATAGTTGTTATTGGGATACCGAAACTTCCGGGCAGTCTGCAGGGTTTGGAGGTCAGGGTTCAGATGCAAGTTCCGAAGGTGTAGCTGGATTAACAACTGCTGAAATGCAAGGACCTGATGCGGAAGACAATATGCCCGGTTTGACGTTTGGTCAAGTCTGGGCTGCGGAAGATGATGTTTATCCGGCACTTTTATGGTCTATCCGGTCCGAAATGGTTGTATTGTCGTCTCCCGGCGATGAAGAAGATCAAGTGGATAGGAAACCAACTTTTGAATGGGAAGAGCTGATTTATTCGGATGCTTATCATATACAAGTATCAGATTCAGATGGGTTCAGCGATCTGATCTTAAATAAAGAAGCCATTGAAAGTACAGTATTTGAAGTCAGTGATGAAGAGCTCGAAGCGGAAACTTCCCATTATTGGCGCGTAAGAGCTGTAAATGAAGCCGGAAAAAGTGAGTGGTCGGAGACTCGAAGCTTCACAACCGGTCAAACGGCAACTTCAGGATCAGAAGATCTGGCGGATCAACCTCAATCTTATGAGCTGAATCAAAACTACCCCAACCCTTTCAATCCGACAACACAAATTACGTTTGCTATCCCCGAGGATACACACGTTACGCTCGAAGTTTACGATGCATTAGGCCAGCGAGTCGCTACATTGGTAGATGAACCTAAAAATATAGGGTACTACGAATATCAATTTGACGGCTCTGACCTGGCGAGTGGAGTCTATCTATATCGATTGCAGACAGATTCCTTTAGCAAAACACAACAGATGATGTTTGTAAAGTAAACCTACCTTTTGCTGATATTATCAGAGAAGGCTTGTTGGTCATCAGCCAATAACTCAAAAAGCCGGCAAACTGTGTAAGTTTGTCGGCTTTTTTGTAATTCTCCTGGTTTTGTCAATGGCTAAAGACTGGGGTAGATATTTATACTCCTACTGGGTGGTAAGTTATTAATTTGAGTGTCTCGATTAATTTTAAATTGGAATCCATGAGAGAAGAGACAAGGCCCTTTCACTCTCCCAAGTCCACCCCACGCTCCTCGGCCGTTTTTACCGCATCTTCATACCCTGCATCGGCGTGGCGCATGACTCCGGTGCCGGGGTCGGCGGTCAGTACACGCTGCAGGCGCCGGGAGCCGGAGTCGGTGCCGTCGGCTACGCTGACCATTCCGGCATGGATGGAGTAGCCGATACCTACCCCGCCACCGTGATGCAGTGACACCCAGCTGGCGCCGCAGGCGGTGTTGAGCATGGCATTGAGCAGCGGCCAGTCAGCGATTGCGTCGGAGCCATCTTTCATGCCCTCGGTTTCACGGTTAGGTGAAGCTACCGATCCGGAATCGAGATGATCACGCCCGATAACAATGGGTGCTTTAACTTCCCCTTTTTTCACAAGGTGATTGAACCGTTCGCCCATCTCCGCGCGCTCACCGTATTCCAGCCAGCAAATACGAGATGGTAGTCCCTGGAAGTGGACTTGCTCCCCGGCTTTTTTGATCCACCGGGCCAGATGTTCTTTTTCGGGGAAAGTTTCCAGTACGGCTTTGTCCGTCCGGTAAATATCCTGCGGATCGCCGGAAAGCGCCGCCCAGCGAAACGGTCCGGCCCCTTTGCAAAACAGCGGGCGAATGAACTCAAGCACAAAACCGGGTATCTTAAACGCCTCTTTCATCCCTCGGAAATCGGCGACTTGTCCGCGCAGATTGTTGCCGTAATCAAACACCACCGCGCCTTTTTTCTGCAATTCCAGCATCGCGTTGATATGGGTGACCATCGAATCCAGAACCACCTGATCGTATTTTTCAGGATCCTGGCCTCTCATCCTATCCGCTTCTTCCAGTGACAAACCGGCCGGGATGTAACCGGTGCGAAGGTCGTGAGCCGAGGTTTGATCAGTGACCGCATCGGGAATCACCCCGCGTTCAACCAGAGCTGGCATTACTTCGGCGATGTTGCCGACCAGTCCGATGGAGAGGGCCTCTCCCTTCTCTTTGGCATGGAGCGCCTGATCCAATGCTTCGTCAATGTTGTAAGAGATTTGATCGCAGTAGCCGGTCTCCACGCGTTTTTGAACCCGGCTCTCGTCCACTTCTACGGCCAGGCACACGCCTCCGTTCATGGTTGCGGCGAGGGGTTGGGCGCCTCCCATTCCTCCAAGGCCTGCCGTCAGTACGAGCCGGTGTTGAAGAGATTCGCCAAAATACTTTTTCGCGCAGGCGGCAAAGGTTTCATAAGTACCCTGTAAGATCCCCTGACTGCCGATGTAAATCCACGACCCGGCGGTCATCTGACCGTACATGGTTAAACCGAGTTTTTCCAGCCGGCGGAATTCCTCCCAGGTCGCCCATCGGGGAACGAGTTGGGAATTGGAAATGAGCACGCGGGGAGCT
>SLJN01000409.1 GCA_007135115.1 Balneolales bacterium | reverse complement strand
CTTCATACCGGTGGATGAGTCTGCTCAGATCACTCAAATCATCATCGGCCGAGCCTTCAGGAACAGCAATTCCATTCTGACGAAAGGTCGCGGCTTTGCCGAGATGTAAATCCGCGACGATTAATGTGAATTGAGCCGGCCAGAAAATCGCCCGTCGGGGTAATAATTCGAGAGACTCTCTTGCAATGGTGATGGTGCAGGTTTGCTTTGCGGTAGTGTTCATTGAGTTTTGTTGGGATAATTTCTGAGCAGGACTTCTTAAAACGAAAACCCAATATTCATATAAATACGAATCATTTCCTCGGAGCTGCCTACCTGAGCGCGGATAATAAAATCATCCGTAAAAGCTGAAAAAATGGGACCTCCGCCGAAGGTTCGGTTATAACCGGTAAATAATTGCTCAACATCAGGAAATTCGGAGAATACACGCCCGGAATCAGTAAAGGCGGTCAGCCCGGCACGCAGACTCAGGAAGTCAAAACTCAACAGCCATTTTCGCAGTTCCAGGTTGGTTACTAAAACACCGTTGTCTCTGAATCGACCCGTCGGATAGCCGCGAACCGTTTCCTCTCCGCCTACCTCCGGTAACATCCAAAAAGGTACCTCTCCGTGCGTCAATCCCGTTTGGATACGGCCTGCCAGAGTCAGGTTTTCTGAGAATGGCGGCGAATAAAACTGACTCGACTCCAGTATGAGTTTCATCATCCTGTACCGGCCCATCCAGCCGGGTGCAGCGCTGAGTTCAAGCCGGCTGTAGTTTCCGCTGCGCGGATCAAATTCGTTTTCGCGGGAATCATACAACAGACCCGTTCCCAAATACAGGTAGGTCCCTCCATCGTAGCCGCGAGGGGTGCGTTCCCACATGATGTTTTCATCATCTTCGCTGAGTGCCTGTCGCGTGACCCCACCACCCAGTAGTAGTACATCGAAGTGGCGGTCCGGATCATCCGATAACAGAGGGTAGCGTCCATCGTAGGTAAGTTCGAAGCCAAGCGCATCAAAAAAATGATAATCTTCCTCCCAATCAGTCTCTGAAAACGGGCTATCGTTGCCCGGATCGAAAAAGGTATCGTTGAGCATCCGCTCGCCGATGAATTCAAAGCGGGAGCGGATGCCGGTATAGGCAAAATCAACCGACTCCCAGGCAAGACGGGTGCTGAACAGCCCCATCGTAGTTGCCCGAAGCCTGATTTCCGTAAGATTATTAAACGGCCTTATTTGCTCTTCATAATGATAGCGATTGATCGATAATCCCCCTTCCAGCCCGATATCCGAATCAAACTTTAAATAGGGCAGAAAGGCGTTGACCACCGAGTCCGCCGGTGCATCCTGCTGGTGGTTCTGCGCTGCTGCTGTGGTGCTACAAACCCAAATCGCCACGATTGTAAGAAACATCACCCCACACCGCATAGCTCTGCTGATTAAGTTTCAATGGTTACCATCAATATATCATAATTTGATCATATCGGGAATAGATTGAATGGTTTGCCATAAACCTTCAGTCTGTAGCGGAGCAAAATGCAGATTGTGGTGTTTTTTTAACCTGCATTATTCACAAATTTAAGATGTTTTGTTTTATGATAATGCCATTCAATTAGTTGCTTCAATAAAGACTTTTCATTTAATTCGCTCTGTCATTTAATGCTACGCACAGCGAAAATTAGTCTTGGTGAATAATGCAGGTTAAAGACACAAATTAATTCTTTTGAATCTGCACCTGCATCTTACGAATCCGGTCCTGCAACTTTTCGGAAGTGAGACGCTCTCGCAGCCGGTCCACCATGATCGGAAAGGCGAACGGCGTAAACCGGCCCGGATCAGTAATCACCAGTTCCTTGCCTTCAACGGAAGTCAGCACATTTCGCAGGCGGGTTTCTTCAAGTTGAAAAGTCAGAATTTCCCGGTAGGTTTGATCCAGCAGTAAATTCTCCGGATCGTATTCTCTGAGCACATCAAAAATTAGCTGAGAGGAAGCCTGCAGATGCTTATGTCCGGTTTCCCGGCCTGGAAACCCCTGAAATATCAACCCGGCAACTCGGGCTATTTCCCGAAAGTGCCGGCGTGCCATCTCGGTGGCATTGATACTTTCACGAATATCCTCCATTAAGGTATCCGTAGAAAAGAGTCCCTGTTCGATGGCCTCCCAAAGCGGGGGTTCCTGATCAGAAAGCAGCTCAAACCCGTAGTCGTTCATAGCAATGGAAAAACTGATCGGCTTGATCCGGGATATCCTCCAGGCGAATAGCGAAGACAGTCCTTCGTGCACCAGCCGTCCTTCGATCGGGTAGAAAAACAAATGGTGACCTTCACGGGAAGTATAGCGCTCGATTAACAGCTTATTCTGACCCGGTAATACAGAGCGCTCCCGCTGGATTTCAAATATAGGCTTCAAAGCTTCCAGTTCCGGCGCCTCGTGGCTGTTACCACTGACCTGATCCAGGGTCTGCCGGATCATCGATGATAACTTACTGCTCAACGGCATCCGACCACCCATCCAGCGGCTTACCGCTCCTTTTTTCGATTTTGCTTTCCTTACGCGGACGACCATATCCCGAATACTGACCAGCTCCAGAAACCGGCCGGCAAATAAAAATGTGTCTCCTCTGTTCATTTTGGCCACGAACGACTCTTCAACGGTGCCCAAAGTACCGCCTTTCACAAATTTGACTTTCAGAGCAGGGTCACCCTGAATCGTGCCAATAGACATGCGATGCCTTTGGGCTTGCTTCCTGGAGGAGATGTGGTAAAGCCCGTCTTTGAATTCAAGTTTTTTATACTCTTCGTACCGCCGCAAAGCCCGGCCTCCGGTTGTCAGAAAGCGCATCACCCAAAGCCACTCCTGTGCCGAGATGTTCCTGTAGCTGTAACTTCTACGGATCTCCTGAAAGATCTGCTTGTCATGAAAACCATCCCCGGTAGCTAAAGTCACCAGATATTGAATCAATACATCCAGCGGTTTTTCATAGGGCGTTCGCTCCTCGATAAACCCGGTGGTAACGGCTTCTTTTAATGCGGCTCCCTCCATTAGTTCCAGGGTGTGGGTGGGCACAAAATACATCCTGCTTGTCGCTCCCGGCTGATGACCGCTTCTTCCGGCCCGTTGTAAAAAACGGGCTACTCCCTTCGGACTGCCAACCTGAATAACCGTCTCTACCGGACTGAAATCCACTCCCAGATCGAGACTGGAAGTCGCGATAACCAGTTTGAGCTTGCCTTCGTGAAGTGCCTCCTCCACCCATTGCCGCACATCGGGATCAATGGAGCCGTGATGAATGGCCATGCGCCCGGCGAGGTCCGGGTACTGCTCAAGCATTTGGGTATATATAATCTCCGTCTGTGATCGGGTATTGGTAAACAGCAAGGTCGAACGACTTTCAGCAACAACCGGATAAATTTTCGGAATCATCTTCTCCCCGATATGCCCGGCCCACGGAAAATTTTCGATATCATCCGGGGTAATGGATTCGATTTGGACTTCCTTGTGGATGTCGGCCGTAACGGTGGCAACATTGGAGTCAGATCTCTGCGCCCCGAGTAAGACCTCGCGCGCCTGCTCCATATTGCCCAGCGTTGCCGAAATCCCCCAAACCTGAACGTGTGGACGCAAGTGCTGTAACCGGTTGATTCCCAACTCCGCCTGAACGCCTCGTTTGCTTCCGAGCAGCTCGTGCCATTCATCCACGACAATAGATTCCAGCCGGCGAAAAGTTGCCGGGTAGTTCTTGCGGGCCATCATCACATGAAGGCTTTCCGGCGTGGTGATTAACACCTCCGGAGGTTTGCGGCGGATGCGGTCTTTGTGGGCACCCGAGGTATCCCCCGTCTGCCGCATTATTTCCCAGGGAACCTGTAGGTCGTCGCACAGCCGTTTCAGCGCATTTTCGGTGTCCTTCGCCAGGGCCCGCAGCGGAGTGACCCAAAGGATCCGAAGGCCGTTGTTTTTCCGCTCGGTGTAATCTTCCGGATGATCCTGCATCCATTTCATCAGTACCGGAACCCAGAGCGCATAGGTTTTTCCGGTTCCGGTGGGCGCATTGAGCAGGCCGCTGTACCCTTTTAAGTATAAATCCCACAACCGGCGCTGATAGTCAAAGGGCTGCCATCCCTGCCTATCAAACCAGGTTTGGATACGGGTGATAATCTGTTTATCGACGGTGGTCGTTGCGCTCACTTCTTCAGGATTTCCAGGTTTTGGCGGGTTGCATCAAAAAAGCGTATAATACCGAAGGGATTGATCGGCTTTTGAATACATAAATTCATACAGTTGCGTTAACCCGACATTTAAAACAGAAAATTTTTGAAGCAAAACAACAAATAGTTCTATATGACTCCCACATTATTTTTTGCAGCAGATCCTGAAGGCGGCGGAGGCTTCGCCAGTTTATTTTTCCTGATTGCCATCTTTGTGATCTTTTATTTTTTCATCATCCGCCCGCAATCCAAAAAACAAAAAGAAATACAGCGAAAAGTCTCCGAAATGGAAAAAGGGGATAAAATTGTGACCTCCGGAGGCGTTGTAGGTAAACTAGTAAGTACCGACGAGGAATCAGCGCTGGTTGAGGTGGATGAAGGTGTTAAAGTCCGTTTTATGAAAAATGCCATCGTCGATGTAAATCCTGAAAAAGGTCAGGCCAATACCTGATGATTTTATTCCGGGGTTTATAGTCCGGCACAGTTTTTAAGGGTACGGTCGTTCTCAAGATTCATCCGGGTCCTAAGTACCCGGAGAATCTTCGATGTGGAATCATTATTACATATTCTCCGTTACCTTCTGTGACGGTCTTTTTATTTTAACTACTACAAAACTGATGTCCGATAATATTAAGCTGAATACGATTGAAGAAGCCCTTGACGATCTTCGCAATGGTCGGATGGTGATCGTTTGCGATGATGAGGACCGTGAAAACGAAGGCGATTTCGTTATGCCGGCCGAGCAGGTTACCCCGGAAGCGATCAACATCATGGCCAAATACGGCCGCGGGTTGATTTGTACCCCCATCACCCGGCAGCGGGCACACGAGCTTGAACTCAACCGTATGGTCGAGGATAACACCGATGCCTATGGGACCGCATTCACGGTTTCGGTGGATTTAAAAGAAGGCACTACAACTGGTATTTCAGCGGCTGATCGTTCAAAAACTATTTCCGCACTGCTCGACGAGAAGGCCAAACCTCAGGATTTTCAGCGACCCGGACATGTATTTCCATTAATTGCTCACGAAGGCGGCGTGCTGCGGCGTGCCGGTCATACCGAAGCCGCGATTGATCTTGCTCAGCTTTCAGGACACAAACCGGCCGGGGTAATCTGTGAGATTATGAACGAAGACGGCACCATGTCCCGGCTTCCGGATTTGGTGGAACTTGCTAAGGAATTTGATCTCAAGATCATCACCATAAAAGATCTGATTGCCTACCGGATGCAAAATGAACGTTTGGTGAATAAGTTGATCGACGTTCAGATGCCTACAGTTTATGGTGATTTTAAACTGCACGCTTTTGAAGAAGCGTTAACCGGTGCCAATCATCTCGCATTAACCAAAGGCGATTGGGATGAAACCGAACCCGTAATGGTCCGCGTACACTCCCTGTGTGTTACCGGTGATATTTTCGGTTCCAAACGCTGCGATTGCGGCGAGCAGCTTCACGCGGCACTCTCCACGATTGAAGAAGAAGGAAAAGGGGCCGTTCTTTACATGAATCAAGAGGGCCGCGGAATTGGTCTGGTGAATAAGCTGAAAGCTTACAAATTGCAAGAAGAGGGGATGGACACCATAGAAGCCAACGAAGCGCTTGGGTTTAAGCCCGACCTTCGGGATTATGGCACCGGTGCCCAGATGCTCAGAGAGCTCAAAGTTCGCAAACTTCGTTTGCTCACAAACAATCCGAATAAACGTGTCGGTCTGCAGGGGTATGGTCTGGAAATCGTTGAACGAATCCCGCTTGAAACCGAGGCATATCCGGAAAACCTTCAATACCTTCAAACCAAGAGAGATCGAATGGGTCACGATTTAAAACATATCGACACCCATAATCCGCACGAAATGATAAAAAGTATCCTGCATTAACCTGAATCGCTTTTTATTTGTGACTCAGTAGCTTGGCATTTGTGTTCACGTACTCTTCAATGTTGAAGCAACTGTTTGAGTAAAAATTATAAGTCTAATCAGTAATTATGGAAACGCCAGATATACCCGGTCTGCATCATGTAACTATCATCTCTGGAGATCCTCAGCAAAACATAGATTTTTATACCAAAGTGCTGGGGCTTCGCATGGTCAAAAAGACCGTTAATTTTGATGATAACTTCACCTACCACCTTTATTATGGGGATCGCGTAGGTTCTCCGGGTACCATCATCACATTCTTTCCCTGGCCTCAGGCGCAACCCGGGAAAAATGGTACGGGACTTACCAAGTCCACTGCGTACATGATTCCAAAATCATCGATGGATTTCTGGGAGAAACGGTTAAAAAAGCACGGAGTTTCTACTGAGCCGATAACAGAGCGATTTGGTGAACCGGTTCTTCAGTTTCAGGATCAGGATGGTGTCTATTTGGATTTAATCGGATCAGACTCGGCCGATCAGCTCAGCAATGCCGATCAAGTATGGTCTACCGATGACATCCCGGAGGAGCATGCCATACGGGCATTCCACGGCGTCACGCTTAACCTGGAATCGGTTGAACCCACTAAAGATTTGCTTCTCTTAATGGGGTATACTTATGAGGACGTGGAAGGCAATCGCCATCGACTGCAAGGGAAAGAATCGGAGCCCGGCTCCATCATCGATCTTGTGGAAATCTCTTACGAACCCGGATCGATGGGCAAAGGAATTGTACATCACATCGCCTTTCGCTGTGCCAACGACAAAGAGCAAGCCTACTGGCAGGAAACCATCGCCGGGGCTGGTATCCCGGTTACGGAGGTCAGAGATCGCCAGTATTTTAAATCCATCTATTTTCAGGAACCGGGGGGCGTTTTATTTGAAATCGCTACTGACCCGCCGGGATTTACTTCCGACGAACCGGTTGAAAGCCTGGGCAGCGAATTAAAATTGCCATCCTGGCTGGAGTCCCGCCGCAAAGAGATAGAGGCGAATCTTCCGATAGTTAAATAATAATTCGGAACAGCTATTTATTTGACAAACTCTATTCAGAGATCTTTAAATTGCTCAAGCATTGTGGTAGGTTTTTAGCTGAAATTACCCCAATGCTTATGAATTCTCTGTTTATCCGATATTTTCTCTCGGCTCTCTTGGTCATTTTTTTGGCGAGCTGTGATGAAGAAACCCCCGCCTCCGAAAACATGGGTGATGGCGAGCCCTCTCTCCCTGAGTTAGAAGATAAAGATATCATCTGGCCGCTTGCCCGCAACGATGACATTGATGCTGATGAGATTCACTCACCCTACGGACCAAGGTATATCGGTCAGTATGATTTCCACGCCGGAGCAGATTTTCCCGCTGATATCGGCACGCCGGTTTACACCATCATGGAAGGGAGGGTTGCCGAAGTTCGCAATTGGGACGGACAAAGTTCAGGCCCCGGAAATGCCGTCCTCGTTCACCATGATGATGGCAAGTCTACATCATATCTGCACCTAAGCAGTATTTCCGTAGAAGAAGGTGATAATTTGGAAATCGGGGATCGGGTCGGCTCTTCCGGTGAAACGGGAGCCAACTGGCCGCATTTGCATCTTGGCTACTTCAAAGATCTCCCCGGTAATAATGTTGATGAACGCGAAAGCCGCAATCCGCTGGAAATTCTTCCGCATGATCCGGTAAGCTCAATTGAAGCCGATTTTTCCGATGAAGGGACCGTTGTCGTTACCGTGCCCGCCCATTATATGAGCATTCGAAAAGTAGAATTGCATGATACTGATGGCGAAACCCGAGCGGCGGATTACTACGATATCGTAGCAAAAGGATGGGATCCTCGCAAAGATCAACAGCAATTTGGTATCACTTTCGATGCCACACGCCCCGATGACGACGGCTATTTTGAACTCACTCTCAGCGTAAATCCGGATACCTTTGAGCTGGAGCGCATTGTGGTCACGGATTTATGGGATGATGTTCTTGTGGATGAGCGAAGGTGAACAAATCACTCACAAAATCACTCACACACCTCAAACTTCCTCCCCGAATTCTGTATCGTCGTAGCGTTTTAATGAATCCAGAAACTTCCGGCTGCTCTCGCGGATTTGGTGTTTTTCTTCGTCCGATTTTTTATTCCACATGGATGTCATAAACGAACTTCTCCCGCTGCCGGAAAAGACCTCGGGAAAATCCCCCACAAAATTCCAGTATAGATAGTTAAACGGGCAGGCCTGATCGCCGGTTTTCTTCGATATGGA
Organism: Balneolales bacterium; assembly: GCA_007135115.1. Taxonomy (GTDB): domain Bacteria; phylum Bacteroidota; class Rhodothermia; order Balneolales; family Natronogracilivirgulaceae; genus SLJN01. The sequence goes on along the minus strand of SLJN01000409.1, from coordinate 3,466 downwards.
GTAGCTGCAATGATTGCAGTAATCACTCATCTTGTTGATGTAATTGCCTCCGGCTGCGTAAGGCTTGGAGGCCAACACCCCGCCGTCGGCATAAGTTGACATCCCCAAAACATTGGGCAGTACCACCCATTCGTAGGCATCCACATAAGCATACCAAAACCAGAGAAAAAGCTGGTATGGATTGGTTCGGGTCAGATTACTGAAATTACTGAGCACCATCAGCCTTGGGATGTGGTGGGAATAGCCATCGTCAAGTACGGGTTTCAAACATTCCTGCATGCACTTCATGTCGGTTTTGCCAGTCCAGAACATTTCTGGCAGGGACTCCGTAAATCCGAAATGATTCGCTTCCCGAACCTCGGGCATCATTGCCTCATAATAAATTTTGATGTATTCCCGCCAGCCTATGATCTGCCGGATAAACCCTTCGACAGACTGGATCGGGGCGAGCCCATCCTCATACATGCTTACAGCCCGGTTGCACAATTCTTCGGGAAGCAACAGTCCGTTGTTCAGGTGCAGGGATAACTTTGAATGAAACAGCGTGTATTCCCCGGCGGCCATAGCATCTTCATAGGGCCCGAATTCCGGCAGCCGGTATTGAAAAAAATGATCGGCGGCATCAAGAGCCTGCTGTCGGGTTACCGGATAGCTAAAGCCTTCCGTTGAGCCGAAATGATCGGGGAACTGATCTTCCACCAACTCCATAACTTCCGAAGTTATAGCATCCGGCTGAAATTCCGGGACTTGCGGACCACTTTTACCCTTTGGAAGTTTCTTTCGGTTCAGCTCATCGAAATTCCACTCTCCGCCGGCCGGCTTGCCCTGATCATCCATCAAATACCCGGTCTGTTGCCGCATCTCACGATAGAAAGTTTCCATGACAAAATTCGCGCTGACCTTACCTTTCCACTGGTCAGCATCTGCCATGAAAAAAGTGTTGGGCAGCTCAGTAAAGCGCTCCGAATGATGTTTTTTCAGTTGATACAAACGCTGACGCGTACTCCACTCCGAAGGCGTCATGAAATGGAAATGTGCCTGGGGCGCCTGATCCATAATTTCCTGAAGTCCATCATCATAATGACCTTTGGTAGCATGATAGCACACCTCGTAACCCTGCTCCGCGCACGCAATTGCAAAGTGCCGCTGACTGCTCAACACATAGGTCAGCTTCTTTTTATGATAAGGCAGGCTGTTACCCTTTTCCGCCGATTCGACGAACAGCAGCAAGGGCTTTCTGCGAAGAAGCTCATCCGGAAAAGCCGATAAATTTAGCTGATCGTGAAGGATGAAGAGAATGTGCTTTTTTGACGGCAGATCGGGTTTCGACAATTGCCGGTCGATATGCTGATAAAAAGGGCGTGGCATCAGGAGAGTTTTTGATGGCGTTTTACAGAAACCTAATCAACCCTGATCCGAAATGCATAGTTCTTACATGTCAAAATTCACGGTGATTATTGATGGTATCCCAACAAAAAACCCGAACCGGCAGTTGTGTTGGCCGATTCGGGTTCAATCAAAATTCTGAAAATCAGGGAATTCGCTAAATCTCTTCAACCGTGCTGCCGCAATTCATCATCGACTCCCCGTGATAGGGGTTGCGGATTTCTTCGTGGCTGCTGAGCCAGTCACCTTCACCATCACGAACCATCGGGCAGCGCTGCTGGTATAGCGCCATATCAACCGGTCCCATGGATTTGACGACTTCAATCAGAGCCTCTGAAATGTGCTCGAATTCGTAGCGCTGATCGTCGATATCGTTATGCTCCTGAAGCGCACTTAAATGCGATGTAATGCGATCCGAATATTCCTCCCAAAACATGGCAGCGGATTGATCCAAATCACCGGCCTGAATATCTGCAATTGCCTGACTGAACTCTGCCGCGTAGGAGCCGGCATCGCCAGTGTTTTCTTCAACCAGCGCATCAACGAGTTCAAGGTAACGGTTTAATGCGTATTCCAGATCCGAACGAAAGGCATCTGGTGTGTCAAAACCTTCTACTTGTTGAGCCTGTGCCACTTCCTGCTCTACGTCTATGTCTTCCTGTTGACCGTAATCGTCGCCGCCATTTCCACAGGCTGATATGAAAAACAGCACACCGGAAAGTGCAAATAGAGTGATAATCCTGTGCATGGTAAATACTATTTATTATGATGGATGAAACGCACACCTACGGGTTTGTAAACTATAAGAAGTGCTGTTAAGTATTTTTGAATTTAACGCCAATACTCATCCCCTTACCAAGCCGCTTATTACCTCACCATTTCCCGGACTACCCGCCCACAACTAAACTCCCATGAACAGCAAATGCTTATAAAGCCTTAAAGTTGCTTAACTTAAACTCAGCTTCGGGAATTATAATCGATCATATACAAGATTATTTTCCATTCAATACAAACCCTTGGATTAATTTCTGAAAACAATCATGCCTTTTGACTGATATTTTTGTATATACATTCCATATAAGATAACCCTATTTACAGGCACTACTTCTGATCAGATCAAGAATTGTTTTGAGCATTTAATCCAGATTATTTGGCGTAACCTTATATATATAGAACAGGTACTTATTTATACATTATGGTTAGCCCCCCCCTCATAAGCATAGCCGTATGTAGCATAAAAAGAAGCGCATAAACTCTTAAAACTACCAATACTTTCCGAACAGTCCCCTACTATTACTCCCAGAAGTACCAGGAAAGAGGAGAAGCAAAATGGTTTCCACTTCTCCTCTTTACCAGATTATCTGAAAAATTTATTTCACAAGCATCATTTGACGGGATTGAACATAATCTCCTGCTTCGATACGAAAGATGTAGGTACCACTGGTCAGGTTAGAGCCATCAAAAGTAACCTCGTAAACTCCTGGACTTCGATTTGCATCGACCAGATTGGCAACATGCTGGCCTAGTGAGTTAAATACTTCGACACGTACATGAGTTTCCTCAGCAATCTCATACCTGATTTGTGTAGTTGGATTGAATGGATTGGGATAATTTTGTTCAACCGCAAATTCATCCGGGATCTCGTTGGTAACTGTTTCGCTACTTACGACTACCTCGAAGTCATCCCCTGACCGAGTGGTCAATTCCGGAGTGCCATAAAAGTCAATAACGAGAGCTGTAAGATCAAGAAGACCTTCGGGTATTGCATCCCCTATATAATCCAGTTCATCCGTAAAATTGTGCGTTGTGAATGTAGCCGCATCATCTATATCTACCGATGGATCTATAAGATCGTAATCGGTTTCCGGTTCAAATTCGCCTCCGAATACAAATTCGGCATCTTGTATTTCGACCAGCATCGATTGGTGCTCGTCAGACGACAGATCAACCAGCTCCACTTCGGTCACCGGCAGCTCATTGTCCGAGGAGCTAACGCCCGGGCTTTCCTCAGGTATCAGCACCCGGGTTTCTTCTGAGCTGTTGAACTCTGCTACCAGGTCGGTCATGCCGGCCCCGGTTT
>SLJN01000338.1 GCA_007135115.1 Balneolales bacterium | reverse complement strand
GGCATAAGATAATAATATTACTATTAGTAATACACCATTGACAACATAAAGTTGTAAAATTCTATTTTAAATGAGTTGTGCAACAGACACGGTAGTCGGACAAGTTCCACGCGGATTTTATATGGTGATAATCTAACAGATTAGCCATGGTTTTACCTGACTTAATGGACGCGAAAACTGAATTGGAATGAAGTCTTTGGCAGATTCTAAACAGTGCTACCGAAGGTGGGATTAATATCTGGGAATGACGTTCGGGGCAAATAAGTAGCCACTCCAACGTCATCCCGACCGCAGGCGCGTTGAGGTGTGTTCTATCATTGAACCGGTCTACCGCGCCGAAGTGGAGGGATCTGTAAAGGCATCCAACGCTGATAGGTTTATATATTATTAAATGGCAATAGGTTAGCCACTAACATCCAAACACCAAACAATCAAACACCTTAAAACCCAAACAAAAAAGGGTAACCGAAATTCTCCGGTCACCCTTTCAAAACATGAGATGATCATCGGTTATTCAGACGGGTAATCGTCTTCGTCATATCCGTTGATGTATTTCTCCAGCCAATCCAGTTGACGCTCGGCGGCATCAATGGTGAACTTGGGCTCCTGGATGCCGTGAGGCTGCCGCGGGTAGGTGACCATCTTGGTCGGCACGCCGCGTCGCTTCAGAGCGGTATAAAATTCATCGCCCTGTGTAGGCGGAACCCGTACATCCTCTTCCGGATGAAGCACCAGTGTAGGCGTTTCCACTTCTTCAATGTGATAAATAGCCGAATGACGCGTCCAGCGGTCGTAGTTTTCCCAGAACTCGGATTCAAAATAATCCGGCAGGAAACCGTCAATATCAGCCGTTCCGGTCATGCTGATGAGGTTGGAAACGCCGGCTCCCATCATTGAAGCCTGGAAGCGGTCGGTTTGGGTGACGGCAAACGCTGACATCAATCCGCCGTAGGACCATCCCATGATAGCCTGACGATCTTCGTCCACTTTGCCTTGGTCAATCAGATAATCGAGACCGGCTTTCATATCTTCAAGGTCGCCGAAGCCCCAGTCTGAAAGGTTGGCAAAACGGAAGTCTTTGCCGTAACCGCCTGAGCCACGGAAATTCGGGCGCAACACGAAATAGCCTTCAGCGGCAAACTTTTGCAGGGGATAGACGCCCGGTGCAGCGGAGTAGCTTTCACCGTAAACTCCGGTCGGGCCGCCGTGAACATGCAGGATTACCGGATATTCTTCACCTTCCTCATAATCGAGCGGGTATATCAGCGGAGCTTCAATCGTGAATCCATCGGTGGATTCATACTCAATCACCTCCGCGTGTGCCATCGGGTATTTTTCATAGTCTTCGTTGATATTGGTCAGCCGCTCCGGGTCAAAATTATCAACATCGGAGACGATTACATCCGGAGCTTTATCAAAATCCTGATGGATAGCGGCTAATACGGAGTTGTCATCGGAAAGTGAAGAGCCGGTGAATCGGCCGTTGCCTTCGGTAACCTGGTGATAATCGCCGCCATCAACCGGCATGGCGAACAGGTCGATCGAAGTGTCGTGCAACTCCTGGTAGTAGATATACTGACCATCCGCCGACCACTCCTGGATGTTGGGTTCATCGTCGTGGGTTTCGCCCAGCTCGGTCATTGATCCATCTGATAAATCTTTAACTTTGATAACTTCGTATCCCGGCCAGCGCGGATCGCCTTTATCGGTCGTGAAAGCAAGATAGTCACCATCAGGTGAATAAAGCGGGCTGGAGTCACTTCCGCCGAGATCGATCAACTCTTCCACGGCGCCACTATCGGAGGGTACAGTGGAAATGTTGGTTTCCGGCCAATCATTAGCCCGCGGGGTGGGTTGATGATCGAACACGATCGTTTCGCCATCGGGCGACCAGTCGTAGCTTCCGATATGAAATTCACCTTCGGTGAGGCGCTGATCATCAGCCGGATCTTCCTGAAAACCGTCGAAATCAACCGTGTACAGGTGGGCGTAATTAAAATCTTCATCGACCACATTAACATCTTCGCGCTCTTGTTGGCGGCGGCGATCTTCATCAGTCGGAGGGTCGCTCATCAGGAACGCAATTTCGTTACCATCCGGAGACCACTCAAAATTGCTGACACTCCCTTCGGCATTGGTCAACTTCCAGGCTTCTCCGCCGGTCGGGCGAATGACCCAGATTTGGTTGCCGTCTCCGCCGCGGGTGGAGGTGAAGGCAATATATTCACCATCCGGCGACCATTGGGGATTTCCCGAGGAGTCATCCCCCCGGGTTAGTTGAAACTGACGGGAACCGTCGGTTTTCACCAGATGAATGTGGGTGAGATAATCGCTCTTTTCCCCTTCGGTGCGCGATTCCGAAACCGTAAAAGCAATCCATTCGCCGTCGGGAGAGATTTCGGTTCCGCCGACATTCTTGAAATTTTCGACCATGTATTCCGGACTCCAGAGATCTTCATCGGAATCGTGTTCATCGGCTGCCGGGGATGGCGTGCTGCAGCCGGTGAGACTCAGAAATAACAGAATAGATAATATCTCATGTATTCGCATAGACGGGACACTTTGTAGTTTTCAGGTTGGTCAATAAGCTACGAATCATTTGTAAATCCGCAAATGGGAGTATTAAGGTTTTCAATTCATTGCTTTATGATTAAGCAGGCCGTCAAAATCGGAAAACGGCATCGCGCTGCCACGATAGATGAATGGTTCGCCGAACTCGACGCCGATCATTTGGCCGTAGTGTCGGGCGCGGCCTCGCAGGGCCTCAAAAAACTCAGGTTTGGAAACATAGGTTTGCAGTTCATCATCATCGGTTGATGCGTTAAACTGACTTTCAAAAGCAAGGATCGCTTTTTCCCGGATTGCCAGCGTATCCGAGACATCGAAAATGAGAGTTGGCTCCAGATTCCAGTGCTGCAGGTAATGCAGAATGTGAAAAGGGCGCCAGGATTTTTGCGGATTTCCACTGGCGTCGGTCGTTCTGATTTTTTCCAATCCGGAATAAAACAGCGCATCTGAGGTGAGCAGTGATGCATTGCGGTGGTCCGGATGGCGATCGTCGGGAGCGTTTATTAGACAAATATCCGGTTGATGTTCACGGACGACTTCCATGATGGCATTGCGATGATTTTCCGAGTTTACCAGTCCGCAATCGGGAAGTCCAAGATTTTTCCTGACGGTGAGTCCCAGAATTTTCGCTGCGTTTTGTGCTTCCACAAGTCGTTGCTCAGGGGTGCCTCTTGTGCCCATTTCGCCCTGGGTCAGATCCAGAACACCGACCCGTTTTCCCTGTTTTGCCAGTTTTGCAAGCGTGCCGGAGCAGGTCAACTCCGTATCATCGGGATGGGCGGCTATGGCGAGGATATCCAGTTTTTCAGCCACGGTAGATATTGTTTTTTGAGTGAAGGATTTTCACTCAGGAACTTACCCAGAGAAAACCAGTTAGAAAAGTCCATTTATGTGGTTTAGGGCAACTGAAAATCAATGAAGTCAGATTTGCCGGGAGCAAATTACTCAAATTCCGTGTTGGGTGGGTTGGATAATGACAAAGGTTGTCGTAAATTTGGCCGATTTTAAAAAAGCCGGAGATTCAATTATGATGGACCGAAAAGATTTACCCGATCTTCACCAACAAGCCAAAGTTTTTAAAAACCGTCTGCGCCTCAAGCATGATGGCGGACGTGCTTGGATTAAAGACGGGCAGTTGCAGGAAGCTCGCGCTGGTGCGAACTACACCTTAAAGACGATCACCAGCAATAAAGAACGGCTTGATGATGAAGGCCGCAAACTCATCGAAAAGAAAGCCGGTAATCTGGTTGATGAAACCGATACCGGTCGTAAAATGTAGGAAAAGTATTCAGCTATACTTCAATTTTATAAGGGGATGCCAATGGTGGTCCCCTTTTTTATTTTCCGGCTACTAAAGTTTTTTCCCTACCCAAATCACTTTACCTATAATTTCAAAACCCAAATCGTCGGGGTCCATTTCAACTGGTGGAAAAAGTGAATTTTGTGATGAAGATCTCAATTTTCCGTCGGGCAATTGTTGCAGAACCTTGAGTTTCAAAAACTCTTTGACTCGGATTAAGTAAATCGCCTCACCAATAAAATGGGTGATATTGGTGTTAGCTAAACATAAGCTACCCTCCGGGATGGTCGGCTCCATTGAGCGGCTATTAACTTTCAGCGCACATAGGGCGCCGTGTTTCGCATCAACCTGTTTCTCAATAAAATTGTTGCAAATAATGTATTCATCCTGTGACTGTTGCCAATCTTCATACAACAGCACGCCTTCGCTGTCGGGGTTTTCAGAGTTTAATTTATTATAAGGTATAGAAGTAAATGTTATGGTACTTCCGCTTTCATCATACACATAAAAGCCATCCCCGTTATTGCTATAGCTAAAGTCTTTTTTCAGAGATGGACCCCTGCCCCGAAATAGCCATTCTGTATTTAGTTCCGGATAGGCTTCCAGTAAATTTTCAATGACTCTGATATCCGGAGAGGCCTTTCCTTTACGATATCTGTAGTATGTGGAAAGGCTGCAACCGCAAGTATTTGCCAGATCTTCGGGTCGCGTGTTTAAAATTTTTTCAATTTCAATAAAATTTTTCATATCTATACCACCATTGAGAACTACTGACGTGATTAATCGTCAGTTTTGAAAAACTTTGATTTATCTATAGGTGCCCCATTTCATAAAAATACAAAAAAGCGCCTGTATGATGTAAGTAGAAATAAGACCAGCGAGGCAATCAATGTGCTTAGACGATTGAAGGTAATTTAGGTTTACCTTCTCATCTAAGTGCGAGAAATCCGTGGTGTGATGATAACTGAATTATGAAAGCAGCCTGTTCCCTATATATCCTACCATTTTTTCATAACTAATTTTATGACATAAAGGTACGAAATTATCTCGGTGATTAATAACTAAAATCACTTGTGAGGTAAATTTTCTGAATTAACACTTTAAAACGACTTATTTCATGAAGTTGTAAAAATGTAGCTATCAGATTATTAAACTTAAACTGTGGTTTGATAACCAAACAATCCGGTCTGGCTTGTTCCAATTAAACCTGCTTTTGAAAATGAAGTAATATATGACTCATGTTGGGGTACACAGTATTCTGGATAACCTACCGGATGGGGTTATCGTGGTTTCGGGTAATGGAGCGATAAATTTTATCAATAAGAGAGCTACCTCTTATTTCGGTTTAGCAGGAGTTAAGGTTGGTGGTGAAAATATACAACAGGTGTTGCCTGAGCTTACTTCTCAGCTGCCTGATATTACCGGTTTTCTAAAAAGCACTTCCTATACACGTAAAGACTTCAACCTTGAACTTACCTGCCTGAACGGTCAAACTGAGGCGGTAGTAGTCAATTTGAAAAGGGTGGAGTCCGGTGAAGAGCAAGAACTCATCATTTCTCTGCGAAACCTTGATGAATCGTTGGTTTATGATTCCTACTCTGGATTCGATTTCGAATCAATTCGTCTGGTTCATCAAATTGCCACCTATGCCAACAAAGCAGAAAGCTTTGATGATGCCCTTGAGTATAGCCTAAAAAATTTATGTCAATATTTGGGGGCTTCCGCCGGACATATCTACAAACCGGATGCGCATAACCAGTTGATGATCAGTTCCGGCATTTGGTATGAATCTGCCGAAAAGGCGTTTGAAAACTTCAGGCGGAGAAGTTTTGGTCAAACTTTCAACCCTGGAGAAGGATTTATCGGGGAGGTATGGGAAAAATGTGAAATAAGTTGGATGAATGATATTCATCAAAAGGATCACTTTCTGCGGTATAAGGAAGCAAATGAATACCGCTTGAAGCAGGTTATGGCTGTACCGGTTGTAATTGGGGACTCAAGGAATGTTGTTGCAATTCTGGAGATATTTAATGAGAAACCGCAAAAGATTGTCGGGCGTAATACTGAATTGGTTGGTTCTATAGCAAAGCAGCTTGCACAAGTAAGGCACCGGGAGCTGGTGAATCGCCAGATTACCGAACAGGATGCTCTTTTTCGGCAGCTATTTGAGAATGCAAGTTTCGGGATGATTAAACTGAATTGCGATCATGAAGTTTTGATGATCAATAGGGGATTTCAGAGAATGTTTGGTTTTGAGCCAGAAGATATCGTCGGTAAAAAAGTGGATGAATTAATCGCCAATGAAGCACTACGAAATGAGCACGAAGCGGCGATAAACAGAATAAACAGGGGAGAACAAATTGTCTACGAATCAACTCTTAAAACAAAAGAGGGCAAACATCTCAATTTACTGATCCAGGGAATACCGATAAATATTAAAGATAAAACCCTTGCCATTTTCGGTATGTTTATAGATATCACCCGGCAAAAGCAGCTTGAAAAGGAGCAGCAAAGAGCCCTCCGTGAAAAAGAAGCAATGTTGGCTGAAATTCATCACCGGGTGAAAAATAATCTTGCCATCATTCAGGCATTTTTATTCCTGCAAACAGAAAATGCTTCGTCTGATGAGGCTCGTCGCATCCTGAAAGATTCTACCTCACGAATTTACTCCATCGCCCTTGCTCATGAGCAACTTTACAGCAGTCAGGATTTCAGCAGAATTCAACTAAGTGAATACCTGCCCAAGCTGATCGACAGTGTAAAGCGTGGCCTAATACCTTCCGAAAACTCCATTGATGTACAGGCCGATATCGAGTATCTCGAAGTTGACATTAAAAAAGCTATACCCATAGGGTTGATGGTCAATGAACTGGTTACGAATTCACTCAAGCATGCGTTCAATTCTCACGAAGAAGGTATGGTTCATGTATCAGCCAAAAACAACGGTCGGTTTGAACTTTCGGTAAAAGACAACGGTGTTGGTTCCAAGAATGCACAACAATCGGAAAACACAGAGGGCTCGCTGGGGATCAACATCATCCGGACACTGTGCCGGCAGCTGGATGCCGAATTGTCGGTAAAAAATGAAAAGGGAACTGACTACCGGATTATTTTCGAGTTGGATTGATACCGGAAAAAAGGAGAGGAGTGGGTTCTGGCGGATTCGAACCGCCGACCTCTACGATGTCAACGTAGCGCTCTAACCAACTGAGCTAAGAACCCTGACAGACCTCAAATATACGCAATCAAAACCAGCTATAGCAAATCGATTGTCAGTCTGTCTGTGAACTATTTTTCAATAATCTGATCTGAAACTGAATCATTTCAAGATAGTTGGAAACTCCGATGCGTTCGTCGGTTCCGTGAATCCGGGTTTGATCAGCCGGCGTAGCCCTGATAGGCCGGAAACGGAACACGTGGTCGGTAAGGTCGTGATAGTGTCTTGAATCCGTAGCAGCCAGGAAAAATATCGGCGCTACCGGCATATCCGGGAAAGCTTCCTGAATGGCGGTTTGCAATATCCGGTATTGTTCAGACTCATAATCGGTCACCGGAGATGGATTGCGGGCACGCGGCATCTCTTCGACAGTAACACGGTCATCATCTACTTTCCGCCGGACATGATCTTTGACGGACTCAACATCATCCATCGGATGAATTCTGAAGTTTGCGATTGCCGAAGCAGATTGTGGAATAACATTCTCTTTAACCCCCGAATCAAAAATGGTAGGGGCAAAAGTCGTTCGCAGTGCGGCATTAATGTAGGGGATATTTGAAAACTGGGATTCGATTAAACCGCTGAACAGCCAAATGTTAGACAACACCATTCGCTCCGCAAAAGGTAGCTCCGGTGTAATCGGCCTGAAGGTTTGGCGCAACAAATCCGAAAAGTCACCATCCATCGGGTTCTGCCGAATGTTGTTGATGGCATCACTCAGAATAGAAATGGAAGTTTCGTTGGCCGGCATAGATGAGTGGCCACCTGACTGGCGCACGTTCAGGCGCAGACTCAAATAACCTTTTTCCGCCACTCCGATCATAGCTACCGGAGAATCGATACCTTCCATAATTTGCTCGGCAATGGGCATGCCTTCATCAATAAGATATTTTATTTGGATATCTCGTTCTTTCAGGGTTTCGGCTATTTTGCGGGCGCCTTCAAGTCCGCCGATTTCTTCGTCATGTCCAATTCCAAGCATAATTGTGCGCTCGGGTTCGAAACCTTCTTCAATGAGATGTTCGATGGCTTCGAATGTTGAAATTACTCCACTTTTATCGTCAATCGCGCCGCGCCCCCAGAAAAAGCCTTCTGCAATAGTACCATCCCAAGCCGGGTAGCTCCAGTCGTCTTCGGTGCCGGGTTCAACAGGAACTACATCGTAATGACCGATTAGCATAACAGGGTCTTTATCCGGATCAGAACCTTCCCATGTATACAGTAGGCTGTAATCGTTAATCAATTCCCGTTCAAGGGATTCATGTAGATTCGGATAGGAGTCTTCAACAAAATCGATAAAGGAAAGAAAAACTTCCGGCTCAAAATCTTCCGGTTCCTGTGGAGAGATGGTCCGATAAGTCAGTGCTTCAGAAAATCTGTCAACGACAGAAGAGGAATCAATCTCAGCATGCTCAACGGGATCAACATCGATAGGAGGCTGGCTAATGGTGGCTGCTCTGTAAAGTATTACGGCGATTAATCCAATTAGTAAAACAAAAAAAGTTAGAAGCAGCTTGCGAATTATTGGAATCATATGACGATGAAACTATGGTCTGATCGGTTATTAGGTGATTTAAGAATATGAAAAGATTACCCTTTGTATCAAACCGAATGAAATTGTATAATAGTTATGGTTAGGTAAATATGAAGCTCATTAAACCACAGCCAACAGAATAGGCATTAGGTTTAACTTCTTCAAAATCGTAAGAAGTGGAATAATACGAACCAACTTTTGGAGTGGTACATTCACCTTAATTAAACCCGAAGATTCTGAAGATTTGTCCGAAAGCGGAGTGTGAGCCGCTACTAGATAAATGACATTGACACAGAATTGTTGTATGAGTTGACCTTAACGGTGTTTACCTAAACAGCAAACACAATCAAGACAAGAGTAACATGGATAAAGAGCATCATAATAACAAGGGTGATTTGAAGGGGATTAGCCGAATTGACCAGCCTGACAAAAAAACGCATGGCTGGTTTGTGCGATTTTATAAAAACGGCAAGATTCATTCTCGCTTTGCCTCAGATTCTAAATACGGTGGGAAGCAAAAAGCACTTGAGCAAGCCAAAAAGCTGAAACAAGATCTCGAATATAAGTTGATGAATGGGGCCAGCGAAGGGGTGTCTGATGAGAAACCTCAAAACAGGCGCAAACCCAAGAGCTCATCCATCAATAAATCCGGGATGGTTGGAGTGTCGTTGGTTTTTCAACGCTCCCGAACCGGAAAACGCTATCCGTACTATCAGGTATCATGGAATCCGGAGCCGGGCAGAATGAAAGTCAAGAGCTGGTCGGTCAACAAATATGGCTGGGATCGCGCTTGGGAGATGGCGAGCCGGTTTCGAAAAGAAAAAATGAAAGAGATCTACGGCGAAGATTACGAGCAAGGGAGCAGATGAATTAGTGCTACTGTAAGTGGTAAAGGTTTGTCAAATCATAATTGCCCAATAACAAAAGCCAATTATTCTAATCGAGCTTGGTGCTCGATTAGAATTTTGTGAGTGACAAACCCGGACTATTCCCGTAAAATAATTCGGGGTAAGTTTGATATTTGTGTTTGATCAATCATCAAGGGCGATAATTGTGTTTATCAAGCTGCATTTTATTTGATACTCAAATTCTCAGGATCGGTGGTAGCTTTCCATTAGACCATTCGAGATAGTGAGGGCTATGGGGAATGTTCCCTTATAAATGCTTTCCAATCACATTCATTCCGATAAGTCTTAATCAGGTGGGTTCAGTTTTATCAAATGATGCACTCAGCCTAAATGATGATTTTTCCCAATGATACTGCTTCAGATCATGGGTTTTAGAATGTAATTGAAATATTGTTGCATCTGGGTATGTTTATGTGCAACTTTCTTGCAATGAGGTTGGTCAATTAAAGTATGGTCGAAGGAGTCTTAGGTCAAAAATTGAATGTGAGGGGCATGAATTTTTAACCTTTGAACTTTTTCAACACCATTGCCGAATCATACAGAGCACTTACGCAGGTAAAAGCACACTTAGCATGCACCTATAACCTGTCGAAGGCATAGGAGCAACCCTTAAAGGTAGCATCGTGGAAAGCGATGCTACCTTTTTTTTCTTACAGGCACAAATAAAAAAACCGTCTGACAAGGTGCCAGACGGTTTAAATAAATCAAACTAAAACAGCTCGTTTACACCCCGATAAGCGTACCTACCAGAATAAAGTAGAGCCCCAGGCCTGAGAAGTCTTTAATGGTTGTGATGAACGGGTCAGCTCCGGGTGCGTGATCCCAGCCGAGTTTCACCAGGATGTAGGGCAGCAAAAAGCCCAGGAAAGTCGCCACCGGCACGACAATGAACAGTGAAAGTCCGACAGCAATGCCAATTTCAGGGACATCATTGGGTACACCCTGCCAGTAATAGGCGGCAACTCCACCGATCACTCCGAGGATAGTTCCCATTACTGCACCAATAGAAACTTCCCGGCCAATGTGCCTGACAATTTTCTTTATGTCGATGTGACCGAGTGCAAGACCGCGGGCAAAAATGGTTGTGGACTGGGTCGCCACATTTCCGCCCATATCCATAATTACCGGGATGAAAACCGCTGCGACTACTACGGCAGCAAGAACATCCTCAAAATGGTCAATCAGACCGCCGACCAGAAAACCACCGACCAGTGTTACCATCAAAAAAGCAATTCGCAGTTTTACCGGATAGGCGATGGAGCCTTGGGTCAGTCTTTCACTGTAAATGAGATCTTTTTCGTGTTCTTTTGTCGTGAAGGTACCAACTCCCGCCTTTTGATACATGGTTTCGGAAGTATCCTCTTCAATAACCTGCATGGCATCATCAAAAGTGACAATACCCATGAGCATATCATCACCATTAATAACCGGTACTGCAATCAGGTCGGTTTCTTTAAGCTTTTGTGCCGTTTCATGGTCAGGATCATCGGGACGCACCGTAACTACATCGGTTGTCATGATATCCTCGACTTTCTTTTTGGGTTCGGCCACAATTAATCCGCGGAGGGATACAGACCCTACCAACTTGCGGTCGTTATCCACCACGTAGGCATAGTAAATGGTTTCGCGATCCGGAGCTTCATTCCGTAAGGTTTCCAGTGCATCCTGAACGGAGACTCCTTTGCGTATAACAGCATAGTCGGTGGTCATGATTGCTCCGGTCGTTCCTTCTTTATATGAGGAGAGCTTTTTGATATCCTCACGTTCGGCTTTAGCCAGATTTTTCATGATGGCCTGTTTCCGGTCGGCAGGCAGGAGCTTAAGTAAATCGACTCGTTGGTCGTGAGCCATGTCAGCAATCAGTCCGCGCACACTTTCATCATCGAGAGAATCCAGAATATTGAGGAGCGTGGACTCTTCGAGATACTTGATCACATCGGTTTGCTTTTCAGAATCCAGCGTGGTAAAAACAACCTGACGATGATGGTTGTCAAGGTTTTCTATTGATTCAGATATCGTGGCTGGATTAAGTTTGGAGAGCAGCTTTTTCAATTCGCTGCGATTATCCGCCTCTAAGGCGTCTACAAGGGTGTTGAAGTTAAATTCTTTTAAAGTCATACTATGTTATAGCTTTTGGTAAGATTGGGCCTCAACACAGCAATCTTACCGAATTCAAATTTCGGTTGCGTTTAATTTGTATGAAGGGGTATATATGCATGATATCGTTGATTATACAGATTGCTTTAATCACCACATGCTGTCCGGCGTAATGGCGACTCCAATGTTAAAGCCGGGATAATTTGCGGATCTTTCAAATCCTTCCCCGTAGGTCACATC
>SLJN01000196.1 GCA_007135115.1 Balneolales bacterium | reverse complement strand
TCTCTGCCAAATCGCTCTTTAGCCAGATCAACGGATTTCTGAAAATCAGAATTGGGATGGTCCACTTTATTGATGACAAAAAAGGAGGGTAAGTTATACTTCCGGGCCTGCTGCCATAATAGTTCGGTGCCTACCTCTACACCCTGCTCGGCATCGAGTACAAATACACAAGCCTCAGCAACTTTTAATGCTGAAATGACTTCGCCAATAAAATCGGAGGTGCCCGGTGTATCGATCAGGTTGATTTTGTGACCGCGCCAATCCAGATGTGTGAACGTGGAGAATGCCGATTTTTTCTTTTCTATTTCAATGGAATGGTAATCCGAAACCGTATTACCTTCATCTATGCTTCCTCTTCGCTTAATTGCTCCGGACTCGAAGAGCATCGTTTCAGTCAGTGTAGTTTTACCGGATCCGGAGTGACCCAGCAAAACCACATTCCTTATCTTGGATGGGTGGTAGACATTCATAACAGAACTCCGTTTTTTGAAATACTGATTGAAGGTTTGTTGAAAGTGGATCGAATCAAGCTATCAACAAAGCTCCACTCCCCCCTAATCTATAAAATTTTGATATGGTTTCTACCAAAATTTGAACCAATTTATGACTTTTTTCTCCGGTTTATCAGATTGCGAAATTGGCTGGCTGTTTTCAGTGGATTTCCGCGAAATAAATCACCAAAAATAACGGGTAACAAACAGGTAAACCGCTGGTAATACCATCTTTGTTCACCCGGATACATTCCGAATGAGTTGCACAAAATTCAATCATTTACAATGAAGCGTATTTACATACTTGAAACAGGCGGCACCATAATGATGGAGCCATCTGCCAACAGCACCCGCGTTGAAGAGTCATTCAATTTATCCGGGTTGATTGAGACGATTCCGGAGGTTTCCAGGATGGCGGAAATCACAACGGAACGCCTTTTTTCCGAAGACAGCTCCTCGCTTTACAGCTATCATTGGGTTGAAATTGTTAACAAGATCCGGGAATTATATGATCAGGCGGATGGATTTGTGATCCTGCACGGCACTGATACGATGGCTTATACCGCTTCAGCGGTGTCGTTTGCCCTACAGGGATTAACCAAGCCGGTGATTTTTACGGGGAGTCAGGTGCCGCTTCGCAATATTCGCAGTGATGCGCGTCGCAACCTCATCAACGCCATAGAAATGGCCACCTACAACATTCCCGAAGTCGCAATTTGTTTTAATGATCAGCTATATCGCGGCAACTGCACCACAAAAATCAGCATTGGAGACTTTGATGCTTTCGAATCGCCCAACTGTCACCATCTGGCTGAAATAGGTGTTCAAATTTCCCTTTCGAAATATATCTTAACTGCGCCGCCCGAATCGCAACCCGAGTTTTTCACCCATTTTCGGGATAATGTTCATCTGATAAAGCTCTACCCCGGCTTTAATCCGAATAATTTGAAAATCATCGATAACCCGCACATCGAAGCATTGGTCATTGAAGCCTTCGGTACCGGCAACTTTCCCGTTAAAGGACCTTATAATCTGCTTCCCTTTTTGGAGGCCTGTACATCCCACAAAAAAATTGTGGCTATTACCTCTCAGGCAGTCTACGATTCCGTTCAACTCGAAACCTACGAAGGTGGCAGGCGAGCCCTGGATCACGGTGTCATTAGTGCCGGTGATATGACAACCGAAGCATGTTTAACCAAGTTCGCTTATCTTTTGGGGAAATATGATGATCCCGAAACCATCAAACAGGAATTTCAGCGGCCATTATGCGGAGAGCGCAATAATTCGGGGTGATGCTTTTTCTTTTTGATTATATGCTGATTATACCGGCACAAATCCTGGATTACAACGTCAAACGAAACTGAGTTTTTTACCGCTGATTTACACAGATTCGCCGGCAGTCGGACAAGGCGCAAACGGATTGAATATTTTAATAAATCAATAACTTAACCATGTAATTTCCTGGATTAATAGATAAGAACTTAGAATCTACAAATGGAATTAAATTTCTATCACCTTCTAAACAGTGCAATCCAAGGTGAGTTCAGAATCTGGCTCATTCAACTGAATTGAAGAAATGATGCCTGATATTACTATTTTGTAAATTTGCCTGACTTTGCTTATCTACAAGCTCTTAGCGGGTGCAGGTCTAATTTTTATAATTGCTGATTGCTTCGTGATGTTTATTCTTTCTACCGATTTACTTCATAAGAACTCCGGGTTGACCGCGGCGTATAGCCGTGCATGCAGGAATAACTTTGAATTTTCAACGCATGGCTAACCGGATAATCGCTGAAAACATGGCCGATTTATACCGGCAGGCTGCCGAGCAGTATCAGGATTTGCCGGCTTTCGCTACGAGATTGCGTGCCAATAAGTGGCATCCCGTCTCCTTTCGGGAGTTGTTCGAGCAGGGGCGAAATCTCGCCACAGGGCTTATTGAAATCGGCGTCAATGCGCGTGACCACATTGGCCTATTTGGCGATAATCGATTTGAGTGGATACTGTGTGACTGTGCCATCCAACTTTGCGGAGCCGCTGACGTCCCTCGAGGGCGGGATGTTACCGACGACGAGCTACTTTACATTATTTACCATGCCAACATTAAAGTAGCCTTTGTCGAAACCGAAGCGCTTCAGAACCGCATTTTAAAACTTCGTGCCAACCTGCCTGAATTGCAGGAGGTTATTCTGATGGATCCAAAGGCAACTCCGGCCGATGGGGTCCGAACATTGCAAAAAGTAATGGAGTCGGGAAAAAAACGCAGGGAGAAAGGGAATACACAGGTAGAAGATCGAATGGAAAACATTAGTCCGCAGGACTTGTTTACCTTGATCTACACCTCCGGGACCACCGGTAAGCCGAAGGGCGTCATGTTAACGCATGCCAACATGATGTCTCAGATGAAAGTCATCCCGATAGATTTAACGTTTACAGATCGGGTGCTTTCTATCCTGCCCGTTTGGCACATTTTTGAGCGCGTTTTTGAAGTTTATACCATTAGCTGTGGCGTCTGCACCTATTACTCCAATATCCGTACGCTTGCCGAAGACCTGAGATCGGTCGACCCGACATTTATGGGA
>SLJN01000142.1 GCA_007135115.1 Balneolales bacterium | reverse complement strand
TTCGCGATGTCCTCTTGGTTCTTCTCCGGAATGTCCTCGTAGTAGCGTTCACTACTCCCGACCACTATCCCATACTTCTTGCAGATGTGGAGCAGCTTCTCCTCAGTGATGAAGCGGTATTGAGGAGCGATACGCTCGTAACGAGACTTAAGGAACAGAAGCTCGTCTGCCTTCTTGAGCTCTTCAGGACTGAGACGTCGGACTGGCGCCGCATTTCCAAAGCCCATTCGGGAGAGAGCTTCTGCCCTTTTCTTCTTATCTTCCTGACCGGCATCGTTGAGAATACTACGTGCTTCGGTAAGGAGTTGTTCTTCCGCTACATCAAACGCGGAGTGGATTTCTGCTACGATTTTGTTAGACATCTTCTTTCCTCTGTTTAATTACGAGTTTATCTCCTTCTTGTTCTGCAATGTAGCGGGCTTCCTTCTCCCGCTTCCGTGGGTCCCAATGGTCGACTACGTAGCCCGGAGGCATACGGTGTAGCTGTTGCAATGGGTTAGTCCAACTGGTACACAGACCTGGGTACTTACAGCCGAACTTGCTACAGCTCTCCCCGTTCTTAGGGAAGCAGGTCATGACTGGGTCACTGTCCTTTGTCTGTGCAAGTTGCTCCATGTTCCACTCGATCTGATCTACCCAGTGGTTTACTTCCCACAGGAAAGCCTGCATATCCTGCGGTCTCTTACGTACAGGGATGCGAAGGAACTCAGCACCCTTGCTCTTCGTAAAAATGGCGCCGTTGATTTTAACACCTTCAACGTGCTCACCTGGAAATGCACTGAAGAGCAAGTGGCTATATACATCTATTTGTAGTTTGATGTTCCACTGGTCACGCCACGGTCCGCTGTTGCGTCCTGACGTCTTGTGCTCATGACTCCATAAGCCTCCATCTTCACGGAGTATGGCGTCACACTTAGCATGGAGCACTCTGTTCTCACGGATAGGCACTGTTGCTGCTACCTCTGTGAACAGCACCTCATACTCGTCCCCTCGGTAAGCTGTCACGTACTTAGCAAGGGCTTTGAGTGCGGTACCTGGGTCCTTCGGCGCACGAGTCTCATCCGTCATGTCGTTCGGGAACGCTTCACGGTAGCGCGCAAGGAACTTCTGGTATGCGTCAGCGGCGTTCTTACTACTCAAGCCGTTCTGATAGAGATGTTCCATAGCATCATGCCATGCACTGCCAAAGACAAGATGCACACTGTGGTCCTCAGGCTTCCATCCCAGGACGTGGGCGTAGAAGAACCCACGAGGACAATCTTGGAAGGATTGTATCTTCGACGCATCAAGTACGTCGAGAGTACTGTGGTGTGGTACTGGCAGGTCTGTCCTCATATGCGGAGCCTCCCTGTTATACGTGCAAGGGCGAAGGTATTTCGATTGATGTTGCCCATTATGTTATAGAGATAGTCCTCTACATCACAGTACTCCTGGGCATCAGGGGTGCTGCCGTGCGCGTTAGGTGGCATATCGTCTGGTGGCAGTCCTGCAGAAACAACCTGCACCTTGTCGTTGAGTTGGTCAATCATGACCTCTTGCTCACGGACAGCCTCGTCCACACGTACGAGCGCTTCAGCTACTCCGCTCCTCTGTTCTTTTACTTTCGTCGCTTCCATCTTTTTTCCTCTTTTTCTTTTGTTCGTATTTGTAGTAGTTATACCAGAAGGATTCCCATACTTTTAGGTAATCCTCTCCTAACCTCTCCGCCGCTTTTCTTGGCATGAGGTCGACTGATCTTAGTGGTCTATCCATCACTGTTGGTATTAAGCAGGTTATCAATGACGATCTCTCGCAAGATGTACCTCTCTTCCTTCGCATCATACATTAGGAGACGTAACCGACCGTGCTTTACAGCAAACACAGACGTGAGAACCACGTTGATCTGCGTCAGACCCGTCACCATTATGTAGTCGTCGGATGTGCTGTCCTCAAGCGCAGACACAGCCTCTCTATACATATTGTTGATCTTGAATCGGTCAACTGTTCCGCTAGTTACAAAGCGAAGTTCGCCAAAGCTCTCTGCGTGAGAGAAGTCGTGTCCGCTGTTGTTTGGGACATATACCTTTGGCATCTGTTCCTCCATTGTTAAAAGGTGGCAACAGGGCTGTTGCTTTGTGGTAGAAAAAGAAGGGCAGGCATAGTGTACCTGCCCCCCTGTAAGAGAGAACGGATGCTACTGGGCAGCCTGCTCTTCCAGAATTGCGAGCAACTCGGCACGCTCTTCGGGAGACAGTTTCTTGAAGTCAGCTTTGATGCTGGTCTTCGGATCACGCTTCGTGGTGTGCTGTACATCAGGACGCCAGCCGCTCATAGCTTCCGCCATGTCGTCGGGATGGGTTCCGTTGGTCAGCTCACGGCGGATGCCTGCCTGCGCCTTGACAACGAGTTGACGGAGCCACAGGTCACGCACGGTCTCTTCACCGTACATCTCTATGTCCTCCTGAATGTCCTTGCCAACTGCGAACTCAAAGCCTGCAGTTACGCGTCCACCTGCATCTTCCGGCAGTTCAATCTCGAAGGGTACCTTATCCTTCGGAGTACTTGCTTCAATCTTGACAAAGCCGTTCGTGATAAGAGACTTGTCTTGTTCTTCTTGTTGTGCTGCTACGTTTTCTTCGCTCATGAGATTACCTCGTGTTTGTTGTTAGTTAGCGATTGCATTACCCAGACGGGCAATATGTTATAATATACACATATTAAATATAAATGTCAATACCTACGTGACATTTATTTTTCACCTTCTGCTGTTTCCTCTTCATCTTCTAAGAATATTAATCCTTCTGTCTCGCCACACTCTGTACAATAAGCTATGTCCTCAGTGAATCTCACTGTGTCATACTCATCGCATGAGGGGCACTTGGTTGGTGTTGTCATGATTCCTCCTTTTCTAAAAAGCCAACCAAATCATCCTCCCTAATCATCCCAGACCCCTCACACATTACGTAGTTATAGAACTTATACAGATAGGCTCGTCTAGGGAGCCCATTAAGAATAGACACGTGCTTTGCAGCTGCCTCCTTACTGTTGTGGTCGCTCTCAGATATCCAATTACCTTTCGGGTCATAGAATCCGACTGT
>SLJN01000016.1 GCA_007135115.1 Balneolales bacterium | reverse complement strand
TTTTTTTTTTTTTTTTACTTGATTTCGTAGCAATTAACGACTGAGTATGCCGCTACTTATATCCAAATATTATCGATCTTTATACACCGATGCCACCCCGAAAAAATTAGTGAGTGAGATGCTTAAAATCCTGAAATTTAGTAATTCAGCAGAATCGGAAATTGGTTTGCAGCTCATCATCGTTAAATGTATTATCGGAAAGGTAATGCTATAAAGAAAAAGGCAGAAAATTCGGGAAGATTCAAAAACGGCATTGAACGTTATATACCGTAACCGGGCTGAATTTACATAAAATAACAGGTTTAGAAGGCTCGGAAGCAGGAATAATGTTTTGCTAAACATGCAAATGTCGTATGTTTCGTTCAGGGTTAGCAGAGCAAGGCGTTCCATCTTATAAGTCGTTTCGGTACGTTATCCTCAGGGTTTGCGTTACCTGCCACATGCTAATTTGACGGGTAGGTTTCATGCTGTTAGACAATTGTAGATATTTCGAAAGACAATATGGCTCCGAAGCAGAATACCGATAAGATATTTAATCTTGATATCAACATTAAGGACCCGCTCCGGCGGAAAATGTTTGGAATGGTTAAAGGTCCACTTGAGCGGCTCTTTATGTTTCCCAAGCTGAATGATGTTTACTGGTCTGCAAAAGAAATCCAGGAAAGTGAGCAAAACTATCAGTTTACGGATGCCATTCTGGAATACATGAATCTCAAGTATGAGATTTCCGAAGAAGATGTGGAGCGGATACCAAGTGAAGGCCCTCTTGTGGCGGTGGCAAACCATCCTTTCGGCGGCATCGAAGGAATTATCCTTGGCTCTATTCTCAAAAGCGTAAGGCCGGATGTGAAAATCATGGCCAATTACCTGCTGGAGCGCATTCCGGAAATGCGCGATCTGTTCTTTTTTGTTGATCCTTTTGATGGTCCTGAGGCCAAAAGAAATAATCTTGCCTCGATGCGCAAATCCATGAAGTGGGTGGAAGACGGTCAGGCTCTGGGCGTTTTTCCCGCAGGCGAGGTGGCCCACCTGAAATTAAAGAATCGTACCGTTACGGACCCCGAGTGGAACCCTACAGTTGGCCGGATTGTGCAACGAACACAGGCACCCGTCCTTCCCATATATTTTGATGGTTTCAACGGTGCCATGTTCCAGATTATGGGATTGATTCATCCGCGTCTGCGCACGGCGATGCTTCCGAAGGAGCTGCTTAATAAGCGTGATAAAACCATCAATATTCGCATTGGTAAACCCATTCCTTATTCTCGTCTGAAAGATTTTAAATCGGATCAGGAAGTGACCGATTATTTACGTCAACGCACCTATGTGTTGGCTAATCGAACGGATAGCGCGAACGGTCACAAAGCAAGCATATCGGTGAACATTGAGCAGGAGAACATGAAGCCGATAGTGGAGCCAAAGCCGGTTGAAGATGTTGATGCCGAAGTTCAGGGGCTGCCGCGTTCACAAATGTTGCTGGAAAACAATGAGTATCAGGTTTACCATGCATCGCCAAAGCAAATTCCGAATGTGATGCATGAGATCGGGCGCCTTCGCGAAATTACCTTTCGGGACACCAGCGAGGGAACCGGTGAGGAAATTGACCTCGATGAGTTTGATCAGCGCTATGTTCACCTGTTTCTTTGGAATAATGAGAAAAAAGAACTGGTGGGCGCTTATCGATTAGGCCGAACCGATAATATCATCAAGCGCTACGGGAAAAAAGGACTGTATTCCACCACGCTGTTCAATATAAGGTCCTCATTTTTTGATCAGATCAATCCGGCGCTGGAAATGGGCCGGTCGTTTATCCGAAAGGAATACCAGCGCTCATTTTCTCCGTTGATGCTAATCTGGAAAGGTATCGGGCACTATGTGGTGAAATATCCGAAGTATAAAATTTTGTTTGGCCCTGTAAGTGTCAGCAAAGAATACCAATCGTTTTCCCGGCACTTGATGGTTCAGTTTTTGAAAATGCACAACTACCTGCCGGATATGGCCAAGAAAGTGCGGGCCAAAACGCCATTCCGATCCAAAAGGTTGAAAGGGATTGATCCGAAGAATCAAAATGCTATTAAAGAAATTGAGGATGTTTCCGAGATTATCAGTGAGTTTGAAAGCGATGAAAAAGGCGTACCGATCCTGCTGAAGCAATACCTGAAACTCGGTGGAAAAATCCTTGGCTTCAACGTAGACCCCGATTTTGGTGATGTCCTTGACGGATTGATTCTGGTTGATTTAACCAAAACCCAGCCTAAAATCCTGAAAAGGTATATGGGGGATGAAGGATTGGAGAAGTTTCTGGAGTATCATAAAAGTAAAAATACTGCCGAACCTGTAGAGTGAAGAGCCTCGGCACTGATTGCAATTATTTTCGGTTAAGGTTCAGTATAGAGGCCGAAACTTTTTTATTCAGACTCAACCTCTCCGAAGTTAAATCTCAGGTCGTCTAAAGGCCCGTTCATACGAATGAGCAGTTCGTCATCTTCTCGCCTCAGATTGATGCCGGTGAGCGTTTCAATATCGTCCAAAAACTCCCGGAACGCCGTACTTTGATTGTACACGCGAATTCGCCCGTCGTTGATTTGCGCCTGATCGGTACCGGTCCCCTCCACCAAAAAGTTGATGCCGACATCGAAATAGGCGGTTTCAATTTCATTATCCTTAAAATTTAATCCGCCTTCTCTTTGGGTGATAGAGCCATTCCAACGGCGGGCAGGCAGCCGGGAGGTGTTGATTCCAAAAGTTTGAAATACACTTCCGTATTCTTGCTGAAGCCGGTCCGACGGCATCAGCTCCGGACTTTGTAAAGCGTAGGAAATGTCCAGATCATCTAACTCCCAGTCCTGGTCTCCTTTGTGGAGGTAGCTGACATCACCGGAGATATCGGCTGATCGGGCTCTGAGGTTACCAACGTCATCGCTGATGCGGATAGCAGTTTCACCCGGTCGGCTGTCTGAATTAAACGACAACCGAAGATTTCTGGGCTGTAGCAGATGAGCTGGGCGATCCGGATAATCAAACTCACCGTTGACGGTAAGATTTAATCCCTCAGATTCAATATCTAAAGGGCGAAGG
>SLJN01000022.1 GCA_007135115.1 Balneolales bacterium | reverse complement strand
TGTCATTAACTGACCTGCGCTTTTCTTCCAGGTTCATTTCCATTCGGTTCAGGGTATCCTGTTCAGCCTCAATCTCCTCCCGCTCTTCCGGAGGAATTCCACCCTGTTCATTCCAATAAGCTACGATTTCATTGAATCGCTCAAGCCTGTCTTCATATACTTTTCGATATCGCTCGAAGATATCTTTTTTCTCCCCGTGCTCTTGCTGAAGCTCATCTCCCTCTTCTTTCAGCTCATTTCGCTTTTCATAAAACTCTTTTTCAAGTTCTCTCATATCAGCGATAAAGGTATGGCGGTCATCATAGTTAAAATGAACCTGAAATTCTGCTCCCGAATCGTAGTAAAACAACTCTCTTCCGGCAGCTCGCTCCCAGCTGTCAACAGCTTTTTTTGCCACTTCTTTGATCTTCTGTTTGCTATATCCAAACTCCTCGTCCACATGGCCGATACTAAAGGCTTTAGGTTGATGGCAGGGATCTGCCAGCAACGCATGTGGCAGCTGAGTCAAGCTAATGCCTGTAATACAAAAAGCAGTAATTCCGATGATTAACTTTTCTCGATTCATAACCGTGTTTATAATTCTCCATTACTCCGTTCAAATGCTGCGAAATACGAAATATATGGAACCATTCAGGGCCAAAGGCGATTACAATTTTAGTCCTTATTTGTGAATTTTTAATGTCCTATGACTCTGTTACCAGTCATAAAAATTGGTGTGCAGACACTTGAATCCCTGCGACCCACAGCAACATATAAAATCACCATATAATTGCAACTTCACTTTAAGCAGGTATTGACAAACTGAGTATTATTTTTCTTTTTGTTTTTAACTTTTTACTGATCTCTATTGTAGGGTTTTTAGAAAAATTTTATAGCAATGTTACGAAGTAAACAAATTTTGCAATTACTTCATGGAAAGCCTTAACGACTGGTAACATCAAGTGCTTCAATTAGATATATTTTAAAAACAATGTGCTCTTTTTGTTTTTCATAGAGCTAAAAAGCGCTTATATTCAAGATACAAGAAGAATACTTGTACATTTTTTTTCAGGGTAATTTTACCAAAAAGGATTAATAGTTCCGGTTTTTTTCGGGTTGAGTGAAACAGCAGGGTGTCAACCCAATCTATCTATGCCGGAATAGTTTGCGAGGAAACCACACACGGGGGTATCATGTCATATCGCATTTCAGACTCTTATTGTTACACTATGAATACAAAGCTACTCACTGTGCTTTTTGTACTTTGGAGTGGACTTGGATTTAACCCTACTGAGGCGCAAGTCCGAGAAACAAGCTCATTTTCTTTCGGTATTCAAGCAGGATTGAATAATGCCCATATGCTGGGTTTAGATATGCAAGATCCGAATGCTTATAACATGAGAAGAGGACCGATTGTAGGAGTATTTTCGGATTATAACTTCAGATTCAGGCCAGTCCGACTAAAAGCAGGTGTTTTTTATACCGAAAAAGGTGCAATCAGCGAGAGCTCGGAGTTGGATATTGGAGTTGCGGATTTTTCTTATTTACTGAGCTACATTGAGATGCCACTACTTCTGAAATACACGCCACCCATCATATTCTGGCAGGATGCTGATTTTGTTGTTTTTGCCGGGCCATATGCAGGATACAACCTTTCTGCAGAAGTTCGACAGGGAGACGTTACCCACGATCTGCCGCAAGGGCTAAATGATACTGAATTTGGAACCATCGTGGGAATGGCAGCTGACGGTCGAGAAATGGGTGTCCCGATTAAAGTCGAAGCCCGCTATACTCAGGGGCTGACTCATGTTTTTGAAAATACCGATTTTCTCAATAGCAGCTGGACGCTTGGGGTAGGCTATTACTTTTCTCTGTAAATGTGTATCAATAAGATGCTAAAAAAAGCGGCACCATTTCTTTCCTATTAATCAGCTGTCTCGTAACTTTATCGGCTGATTAATTTACCCACCTATATGGACTGCTTTTATGAAACTATTACTTTTACTCCTGTTACTTATATTCACAGGATGCGGAACCAGTGCACCCGGCACTGCCGATGCATCTACTATTGATATCGAGCGTGTTGAGCCGGAATTCTGGTGGACCGACTTTGAAGAAACCGAACTTCAAGTGCTGGTCTACGGTGAGGATATCGGCAAATCAAGAGTTTCACTCGAGGATTCGGATATCGAGTTGAAACGTGTTGTTCAGGTAGAAAATCCCAATTACCTGTTTGTCTATCTTGACCTCGAAGATGCCTCCCCCGGCACTTTTGAGCTCACCTTTGATAAAGACGGGGAAACCCGCACCCATGAATACGAGTTGAAAGACCGTTATGAAGGCGAAACCCGAAACCAGGGGTTTGATGCATCTGATGTTATCTACCTCATCATGCCCGACCGGTTCGCCAATGGGGATCCTTCCATTGATGAAGTTGAAGGTATGATTGAAGGCGTGGATCGCGATGAGCCGTTTGCACGACACGGCGGCGACCTTCAGGGCATTCAGGATAACCTGGATTATATCGAGGACCTTGGCATGACCGCCCTATGGTTGAACCCGGCTCTTGAAAACGATATGCCGTACGATTATGATCAGCAAATCGGGTTCTACCACGGCTACGCCGCTACGGATATGTACAAAATCGATCGGCGTTACGGCTCGAATGAACAATTTCGCGAGCTGGTCGATGATGTTCATGATCGCGGGATGAAATTCATCATGGATATGATTCACAACCATGTCGGCACCCACCACTGGTTTATCAAAGATATGCCTACCGAAGATTGGGTACATGACAGAGAAGACTACGGCTTAACCAATTACCGCACCACTGCTATCATGGACCCCTACAGCTCAGAGGCTGACTATAACTCTCTGGTAAAGGCCTGGTTCGTGGATGAAATGCCCGATCTCAACCAGGAAAATCCATTGGTTGCCGATTACCTGATCCAGAACACCCTCTGGTGGATTGAATACTCCGGTATCGATGGCATCCGAATGGATACGCATCCCTACCCTTACAAAGAATACATGGCTGAGTGGAGCCGCCGTGTGTTGGAGGAATATCCGGATTTTAATATTGTCGGTGAGGTGTGGATG
>SLJN01000115.1 GCA_007135115.1 Balneolales bacterium | reverse complement strand
CCAAAATCTCCGGCACTATCCCGTTATCAATTACCTTTACTATATTATCTGCCATGCCGATAACATCTTTTTCCTCACTCAAAAAACCATTCACTCCGTCCGTAATCAATTCCGGTATACCGCTATGTCGAGTAGCAAAAACCGGTAACCCAAGGGCCATTGCTTCTTTAATGGAGTTGGGAATGCCCTCGCGGTCTCCGTTTTCTGCGGTGACGTGAGGAGCGAGAAGTAGGTCTTTTTGATGAAGATTTTCAATGGTTTGATCATGAGGTAAAGCATGCGTTAGAGAGACCCAATCTTCGGCATTTAATTTCATGATCTCTTCCCGGATTTTATCCTTCAAATAGCCATCTCCAATAACCTCATATTCAACATCATAGCCACGGACTCGCAACTCTTGCACTACCCTGATCCCATAAACATGCCCTTTCTTCTCTACCAGCCGGCCAACACTTACGCATTTGATTGTACGGTTTTTAATAATTTCCCTGGGTTTAAAGTCAAGTTTACTTTGGTCCATGCCAGATGGTAATACATGAACACGGTCGGCCGGACACCCCTTATCTACCAATTCCTCTTTAAATTGTTCCGATACCGGCAGAAACCGGCACCCGTTTCGAATCATTTTCGGTAGCGGATTTTCCTTCTGAGATGATAGCCAATGGGATAAATCAAAGCCCCTGACTGATGTAAATACCTTACCTTGTAACATCCCTACTTCTCTGAGCCGGTAAACCATACGACATTCCCTCAAGAACTGGGGGTGGATGATATCATACCTGCGTTTTTGAAAGAACGCACGATACTTCAGAAAAAAATCCAGTTTTCCGGGTTTGCTTATAAAAAGGGATTTCCATATTGCGCTCCATGAAAACGGATAGCGTAACAGATGAGTCAATAGTGCAAATACTCTGAACCACCTTTTTTGGGGGATTTTGCTACCATAGCGATGCACCCGACCCATCATCCCGTATTGGTCAACAATGGCGTGTCGATACTGACCATCATTGATATTCGTAGAATAAATATCTACGGTATGGCCTTCATCCAGTAAACCTGCAATCATATTAAGAATAAACACCTGTGACTGACCGGGGAAGGTATTGATGATGATGGCGATTTTTAGTGATTTTCGCCCTGCAGCCATTTCCCCGATTTAGCCAATAATGATCCCATTGCCCACAAACTCCCCTTTACCATTCCCCTTTCCGAAATAATGTGAGAGGCATTTTGCCATCGTTTCTTTTCAGATTGATCCTCTTTCAAAGTCTCCTTCTGATACAGGTTTTTCATAAGAGGTGTTATATCTCCCGACTGTATCCGGATCTTATATTCCTGAATAATTTCATCAACATTAACAAAACCGGCAGACATCTCGCTTTTTTCTTGCAACATCTCTTCCCTGTTTGCGCAGTACTCATAAAATTCATACGGTACTTTGGTGTAATCAGCGTAGGTATGTCTGCCGGAAACCACCCCGGCGGCCAGCCCCCATAGTGCCACCCGGTAATCGGGGTCGGTTTCTGCCCACCGGCGATATTCGCGGACAAATTGGGCGAGTTTATGCTCGTGTTTGAATGACTGCAAATATTTTTTGGCAAAAATATCGCGGAAGTATTGCTCAAAGTCGTGCAGCCCAATGGTGATATCATATTGCTTCCAGTCGAACCCTTTTTCTTTGAGCGCATCAAGCATATCGGTTTCCGGTCGCAATGAAGTTCCCTCTGCCGGGATATTTTCGATAGCATATCTCAGATACTTGGTGCGATACATGTGATTACCGGCTGCTTTATGACCGAAAAAAAATTTGTCTATGCAATAGCCCTGTACCTCAACCACTTCATCCTGCTCCATTTCCGCATATTCAACTATTTCCCGCACCGCCCTCTCCTTCACCAATACATCCGCATCCACACACAACGTCCACTTGCGCCCCTGCTCCACCCCCAGCTTCAACGACTCCCGCAGCGTTGCCGAAAACGGAACTTCGGAGACCCTAAAAATCTGCTCTTCAGGTACCTGGCGGGCCAAAAACTCATAACAGGCCTGTTCGGTGCGCTCGCCGGCCGAGCGGATGATGACGGTGAGGTTGTTGGTTATGGAGTTTTGGTTCATGTTCGGGAGATGCCTTCTATACCGCCAATAACCTCAAATTACTATTTCGCATCTACACGCAAAACTTTACCGGGTTCCGCATCTCTAATGGTATGCAATGCTTTATCAACAAAAGGCAGCAAATCTTCGTAATGTACGGTTGGCGAATCCAATATCACTATAGCTATATCAAACGAGCCGATATTTTGCAGATAAGCGATACCCCGGTCTACGGTGATAAAAACATCAAAACCGGGATTGAGCGAGGGTCAGAAGTTTTCCGTTTTTTAAACCGGACCATTGCTCTTCCGTAACCGTAGATACTTTGCAGGCCGGTTGTTTTTCTTCTAATCTGAATTTTAGCTTTAGGGGTAAGCATTCAACCAATAAAATACAAACCACTACTGCGAAGTTTTATGGCGGGCCCTCTCCAGTAATGCCATAATTTGCTCCCGGTGTACGGATGGAAAGTCCTCTTCAAAATCTTCAACCTTTTTGCCGGCCTTCAGATAATCCCAAAGTGCTGAAACCGGCACACGAGTCCCTTTAAATACCGGCGTTCCTCCGAGTATATCAGGATCCCGCGTGATAATATGACCGGGCTGATGTTTAATCATAAGCTTATTACGCTATATCTTTTATAGTAAAACGCATCTAACATGATTTAACGTTTGATGTAGCTAAAAGACCTTCAAGGTTTCTAAAACCTTGAAGGTCTCCGCCGGCCAACAATCTCAATCCTTCTTCCGGTTGACCTGCTACCTTAATTCCTATCCAATTGCATTTTCTAACTATTGCTTCATCACCAGACGCCAGCAAGACCTTCAAGGTTTCCGAAAACCTTGAAGGTCTCCGCCAATAAGCTAATATCTACACTTCCAGCAAATCCTCCTGTAAATCAGCCAAAGCAAATTCTTCATGCATCTTTCTGAATTCGAGCTTTGTACCGATTTTTTGATAAATATCCTTCGTGCTGACATTACCCGGCTTT
>SLJN01000231.1 GCA_007135115.1 Balneolales bacterium | reverse complement strand
AGCCGGCCGGCAAGCACTTCCTGTCCGCCATACCAGAATATGATAACCATGGCTGTCATAAACATCACCGAGACCGAACTCCAGAATAAATTGCTGAACAGTGCTTTACGCCGTGCTGTAGTAAACAGGGTCTCTACACCTTTACCGTAGCGGTCGGTTTCATAGCGCTCTCTGCCGAATGCTTTTACGGCAAAAACCGAACTCAAAGCCTCTTCCGCGGCGGCAGTTGTATCGGCAAGGCGGTCTTGAACCCTGCGGGAAAGTTGGCGGATTTTATTGCCGAAGTATTTAACGGCAAAGGCAATCAACGGAACGGTTATGAAAAGCACCAGGCTGAGACGCCAATTCAGCCAAAGCATTAAGGCGGCGGATCCAAATAAACTGATGGTCTGGGTAATACTTTCCGAAAATGTTCGGGTGATGGCATCCCTGAGCGAGGCGATATCATTGGTGAGGCGGGAAGTTATTTCGCCAAGCCGGCGCTCTGAAAAGAATCTGAGGCCGAGCTTGTGCAAGTGTTCGTACACCTGCTTTCGTAAATCCGATACGATTCGCTCTCCTACCCAGTCAAGCATGTAAGATCCCCAAAACCCCAATAACGCCTGCATCACAAAAAGTGCAAGTAGTACCACTGAAATCGTGTTCAATAAAGTGGCATCGTTATCTACAAAAACGGCATCAAGGAGCTCGCGTAAACCAAGCGGAATCGAAAGCCATACAAAGGTAGCACATATCGATGCCGTGATGGCGGCAATCAGCTTAAACCGATACGGCTTCGTGAGACCGAAAATTCTGTGGATTACCGGCAGAAGGGGTTTTATTGACTTTTTTGATTTCAATAGGTGATTGGGTTTTCAGTTTTATTACAGACACTATGTAAACGTAGCAAACCGATCAGATCAGGGATTCATTCGGCAGTTTCCGTGTTCAGGCTACTCCCGTATATGCTCATTATAACTATACTGATGAATCCTGAAATAGTTGCTTAACGATCAGATAGCGGTCGGTTTCAAATATCTATCCGTCATAGGTGCAAGAAACAGAGAAACCGGAGATTTTTAAGCGTGGGAATCCATATTGACGGAGGTGGTATTGTATATCAGCTCTATTTGTCTGTAACCCAATGGTACAACAAACAGTATATCATGGCCAATAATGACCGGTTTTGGGATGGAAATATTCGTTTTGGGATAATAGATGACTTCCGGGTTATTCTGAGCTCTTTCCAATCCAACCGGAATATCCTATTATCAAAACAACGTGAAAGTACTTTTAATCTGAAGTCGCATAGCGGGAAGTAACTCTTTTAATAGCAACATTATTTATGAACGTTACCGACATCAAAAGGTTCTCGGATGTGTTCGAAGATGAGCTGGATAAGATTGCTGAGGAATACAAGGATCGAGAATTTGCCGAAGAGGTGGTAAGCGAAGACCTGTCTATGGTGAGGATTTATTTGCCATCGGAAGCCGTGATGGAATCGTTATAATGAACTGGAGGATTAAGTTTCTGTAATGGTTGAAGGTGAACACATTGATAAAAAATCCCTTTCGAAGATCACTAAAAAGAATCCCGATCGGGATGAGCTGGCAAAAGATTGTGTTTGCTTTGCTAATGCAATTGGTGGAAAAATCCTGATAGGTATTGAAGATGGGAAAAGTCAGCCTCCACAAAATCAAACTGTCTCGGAAGATTTGCCTCGGCATGTCTTAAAGGTTATTCAAGGGCGAACTATAAATGTAAGTGTACTGCCCACGATTCAACAAGCTGAAAACGGGGGGCAGTATCTTGAGTTAACAATTCAAAGAAGTGCTGTAAATATTGCCTCAACCAGTTCCGGGAAATATTACATACGCGTAGATGATGACTGTAAACCTGTTTTGCCTGATGAACTTTCCAGATTGTTAAACGATCGTCAAGCTTTTGTCTGGGAGACTGGAACACATTTGAAAGTCCCGGTATCAAACTATGACCCGGATAAGTTGAATAGTTTTTTGACTGCCGTCCATAACTCAGACCGGATCACCACTTTCATCAAAGAAAAATCCAAGCAGGAACTACTGGACTATTACTTCTTTTCAGACGGAACCTATTTAAGCAATCTCGGAATTCTTTGGATAGGTAAGAGACAAGATAGGGTAAGGCTGTTATATGCACCCAGTATTCAATTTTTGAAATGGGACGAAAATGAAAACAGGATTAAAAAAGAGGTTTGGGACGATTATTCCCTCAATCCGGCAGAATTGATTCAGGATGTTTGGAACTTAATACCCGAGTGGAAAGAAGGAATTGAAATAAGTGATGGCATTTTCCGAACAACTGTATACAATTATGATGAAACGGTTATACGTGAGCTATTAGCTAATGCACTTGTTCATCGGCCTTACACCATTAGAGGTGACATATTTATTAATCTTTACCCTGATAAAATCGAAATTCATAATCCAGGATTACTTCCTTTAGGGGTTACACCTCGTAATATTCTTCATAAAAGTGTTCAGCGTAATCCCCTGCTCGCAAAAGTGTTTTATGACCTGAAACTAATGGAAAAAGAAGGGAGTGGGTATGACCGTATTTATGAAACGTTGCTCTCACAAGGCAAACCACCTCCTGAGCCTAAAGAGCAAAATGACCGTGTTATAGTTACGGTTTCCAATAGAATTACTGATAAAAAAATAATTCGTTTTATAAATAAGGCTAATGAAAGATACCAACTTCGTTCAAAGGAACTTATAAGTCTTGGTTTAATAGCTCAACATAATGGACTTACTTCCATTGAATTTTCAGATTTGTTGGGGCTTGAATCTGATGAATCCATTCGAAACTGGATTGGAAGATTGGCAAAATGGAATCTGATAAAAACACGAGGCCGAACCAAGGGAACCACCTATTATGTAGATCCTGATGTTTTAAAGAAGTTGGACTTTAAAGGATTAACTAATCTTAAAAATATTGAGCCGCATCGTTTGCAACAGCTTATAATTGAAGATCTGAAAAGATACAGCCCAAGTTCAATAGGCGAGATACATGAACGAATAGGTTTGGAGATTCCGAGAAGAAAGCTTAGGCATCAACTTAAAAAACTATCCGATGAAGGGGTGGTTTCAAAAACCGGCGAGCGAAAGCATACTGTCTATTCTATTGACAAATAACTCTCAAAAAAAGCGTTTTGTGTCAAATGTTATTGTCAATAGAAACTACATGTAACTCTTCGAAAGATCGTTAAGTTATATAATTAAAGTATTTTACTGGGTGATCATGGTATTGTTTCTCTTGACAAGAGAGTTTTTAATAATTAGCTAATTGATTCTTTTATGGGGCATATAAAGTCTAATTTGTTAACTCTTCATATCGTTCTCTAAGGTTTTCCAGTTCACTCTTCTCAAAATCACCTAAATCATCGACATCATATAGACGATTACCGCTCTCATCCTCGGCATTTGACATTGTTATTTCAAGATTTGCCGACTCAGGTGCATCGGGGTTGCTCCATTCTACTCCGGAAGGTCTCAAAGTCCAGGTATCTGATTCCCCGGGCCCGAGTCCGCCGGAAATTTCATATCGGTGCCGGTCCTCTATCCATGGTACTTCACGCTCATTACTTATTACCTCAGATTCAAAACGTATTGCAGATATCCACTTATCGGTCTCATTACGAACGCCAATTTCAATCAAACCCCGCGTTGAGCCAATTTCAGGATCTCTAATTTTAAACTCTGAAGTCGTAACAGTAATGTCTTCCGCTATCTGCTCTCTGGCGTTTTCAGCCTCTACTATTCTTTGTTCGTAACTTTCTATCTGATCAGCTAAATCCTTCTTTTCTCTCTCGGCCTGTTTTTCTGCAATTTCGTTTCCTTTTTCAATTATTTCAGCAGCTGTCAAACCAT
This sequence comes from Balneolales bacterium, assembly GCA_007135115.1. GTDB lineage: Bacteria > Bacteroidota > Rhodothermia > Balneolales > Natronogracilivirgulaceae > SLJN01. The sequence goes on along the minus strand of SLJN01000231.1, from coordinate 8,049 downwards.
CAATCTTATCCTTCACCTCAGAGACAAACTCTTCCGGTTGCATAGCAGCATCAAATAAACCCTCCAAATCGCCAATATCCTCAAATATTATAGCAGATAATGCCTCATTGAAATCTTCTTTTTCTTCATTACTTAAATCTTCTCTCAGGTTTTCAACAGATTCTTCAGCGGCCTCCTCAGAGCTACCATCAATTGCAGGCTCACCACAACCTGATAATACAAAGATAATAGTAATTATGGATGGTATGGTTAATCGGTTCATATTGTCCCCTTGTCTTGATTCTTAGTTAATCAGATTAAATTAAGATGTCTTGCGGCCAAAATTTTGCACTTTCAAGTATGTGCTCAAGTGCGATTTTTAACTATATGACTGATATAGTTGTTCAATAAAAATGCTTGTCCATGAATATTTTGCAAACTTTAGACGTCGCTTTTGAACAAAGAAAACTAATGAAGATCGCAATTAGCTTCAAATATGTTCTTATCTTTAGGCCGAATAGGATATAATAGATGAGTATATGCGTTGTATGTTGTCCTTAAAGAGAAACAAGACAATGACAGCCCAAAACAAAAAAGCCTTGCCACGCTATATCATATTGCGCAACAAGGCTTTTAATTCGTGGGTGATAGTGGACTCGAACCACTGACCCCCTGCTTGTAAGGCAGGTGCTCTAAACCAACTGAGCTAATCACCCAACTCATAACAGATTCCAAATATAAGCAACAGCGCCATAGGCTGTCAAGATAGAGTGTCATAATTTTCAAGGTTGATGTAAATCATATCTGATCAAAGATGCCTCATCCTGGTTGATTACATAAACATGCTCATCATCTTGGTTCGCAGCAATCCGATAAGAATGACCGGTATGTTCAGGCAACTTGTAGCGGTTTTCAATGTGTCCTTCATGATTTACTTGATAAATAACAGCCGCATAATCCTCGGTGAAATTGACGGTGTTGAGTACATACAGGTATTGGTCCGTCACCGCTAAATCGCTGATGTATTGCATGTTAAGCACCGGGCCAGTACCGGATTGTTGTTCGAAGTAATAATCTTCGATCAATTCTGCTCGCTCCACCTCAAATGAGAAGCTATCCATCTGCCAGGATGAGTCAATGCGATACAATTTCGGATAAGCTGTCATTGCTGCCCACAAATAATCGTCATTGGAGATGAGATTGGCGATATTGGTGAAATAATCGGGGACTTGCCGGTTTTCGGCCTGTTGTGGAATTTCTGTCATAATCGGACCCATTTCGGCTACGGGAGAGTGACTACGGCCAAGGGTATCTTCCGGCGTACCATCTTTCGTGAAGGTTGCTACTAAGCTTTCTCCCGCTCCAGCCGTGGAAGTGACCAGCTTGCCTTCGAAAACCGTATGATAGGTGAACGGAAGTTCACCGGTCTGAAGCGGGTAGCTATCCACGTAACCTCCTTCGAGGTCAAATTTGCTGAATCTTGATAGGCCTTCATCATAAGCGTACAAAGCGTCTTTGAAATAATGCAGGGAATTGATCGCCATAAACTCTCCGGGACCTGAGCCTTCGGTGCCAAATTCATCGATTAGTTCTCCTTCCGGATTGAATAATTTAAGCAAATTATCCCCATTGTCAGCTACAACTATTCGCTCGGGTTCTTCGCTGATGACAAGCTGACCCGGTTGCAATAGCTTTTGATCCGCATAGTCGATCATCACCTTATAATCAACCAACGTAGTGGTTTCATAGGCCGAGGATTCTTCTTTTTCAGATTGGCAGGCTATTGCAAATGAAAGAATCAAGAAAAGTAGTAGAGGTTTCATACATACCCTGGAATCGCAAGTAATTAATTGATAGTAACATGCAAAAATGAATGTACCTTACAAACCAATCCTCACCAACCCCGCATGCTCAACATCCACAAGATACAAATACTCATCATCCGGGCTGATGGCAAAACCGTAGCGCCGTTCGGTAAAGGGTTCAAGCTTGTAGCGGTCTTCTATTTGGCCGTCGTTGTTTAGTTGGTACATTACAACCGGCTTTTCGGAATCCTGAAGGAAATCGATCATGTAAAGGTAGTCTTCGGTAGCATAGAGTTCATCCACATACCGCATAAATCCCACAGCTAACTGATTGTTTTCTGCCATTCGGGCCATCTGTTCAAAATACTCGTATTCATTGGCATCGGTACGCTCGATTTGGAACGTGAAGCTTTCTTTATTCCCGTTGGTATCTATCCGGTAAAGTTCGTCAGTTGCAGCCATTTTCATCCATAAATAATCGGAGGAGCTGTCCCTGGACTTTATCCATATCCGGGACCTCTTCATTTTCGGCTTGTGAGAGGGCATCTTGAATGATCTCTTGCGGGCCTTCTTCCGATAGTTCAACTGAAGGCTCTCCCCATGTATCTATCTGATCGCCATCCCGGTTATAGGATGCCAGCAAGGCATTACCTACTCCCGATGTTGTTGCATAGAAGTGCCCGTCAAATAACAGATGTTCGGAGAAAATCAGCGTCTCAAACTCGTAGCTGTAGGAGTCGACAAATTCTCCATCGGAAGTAAAAAGGTTCATCCGGTTATTTTGATTGTCATAGAAACTGATCGTATCCGCGTTAAGAGATAAATTCTGAATGCCTTCAAACTCACCGGGTCCGCTTCCCGATCCACCAAAAGAATCTTCCAGGGAGCCATCTTTGCCTAACTTCTTTATCTTCATATCCCCGCCGTCAAATACCATAATGTGCGTATCTGTAGCTACGGCCGTACCGGGTTGCAGCAGAATTTCATCGTCATACTCGATAAGGGTTTCATAGTCGGTAATGACCTCTGTACTATAAGCTTCCTCACTTTGAGGGTCTTCTTCTGATGAACAGGAAAGTATTATCAATGCGATCAGCAGGAATGTTGTGATTCTCATGACTTTGAAGTTAGTGTTAGTGTATTCATATTTATTCATTAGTAATATGTTCAACTTCATTCAGAATCACAAATGGGATAGCAAAAAATCATATAGCCGTGTCTAAGGCTTTTAAAGGTGGTGTAAGGTGTTTTTCAAAGAAAATTTCATTCAGATGAAATGATTGGGGTGACTTTGATTGTATAGATTGTTACAATTAAACTTACGCTACTTAACAGTGTTAAATGGATTTTCGTTATGGCTAAGACAAATACCCTTCGCAACGTGGTGTTAGTAGATGGATGCCGAATTCCTTTCCAGCGCTCGGGAACCGGTTATGTGGACTTGATGGCTTATGACCTGGCCCGAATGGCACTTCAGGGTTTGCTCAATCGCGTTTCTGTAGAGCCCGACTCTATCGATCAGGTGTTGATGGGAACCGTCATTCAGGAAGTAAAAACCAGCAATATTGCAAGGGATGCGGCACTTGCCGCCGGCATTCCCGAAAAAACGCCCGCCAACACGGTGACCCAGGCGTGTATTTCCTCTAACCAGGCGATAACCAGCGGCATAGAGAAAATCAGATCGGGTCAGGCTGATATCGTCGTTGCCGGAGGCGCCGAAACGATGTCGGATGTACCTATACGGCTGAAGCGTAAGCTCCGGAAAAAGCTCATCGCTTCGCAGAAGTACAAAACTCCGGCTGAGTACCTGAAGTTGTTGAGGGGTTTGCGCCCGAATGATATCCTGCCGGAAGTACCTGCCGTAACGGAGTTTTCCACGGGAGAGACCATGGGGCAGAGCTGCGATAAAATGGCGGCAATGTTCGGGGTCACACGTGAGGAGCAGGATGCCTACGCTTTAAGATCGCATCAAACAGCTGCTAAGGCGGTACGTGATGGATTATTGAGAGATGAAATTGTTCCCGCACCCATACCGCCGGATTTCGAGGTGGTACGTAAGGATAATGGTTTCCGCGCGGACTCCACTCTCGATAAACTTGCGCAGCTCAAACCCGCTTTCGTGAGGCCTCATGGCACGGTGACAGCAGGTAATTCATCAGCCCTGACAGACGGGGCCTCCGCAGTTTTGATCATGTCGGAAGAAAAAGCGCGTGAATTGGAGCTGCAGCCTATAGCCCGATTTAAGCAATACACCTATGTTGCGCAGGATCCGAAGGATGAATTGTTACTCGGTCCGGCTTATGCCACCCCAAAAGTGCTCGACGAAGCCCGGCTGAATATTTCGGATATTGATGTGTTTGAATTGCACGAAGCATTTGCCGGTCAGGTTTTATCGGTGCTGTATGCGCTAAATTCCGAAAAGTTTGCCAAGGAAAAGCTCAACAAGCGCAAGAAAGTCGGCGAAATACCCATCGAAAAGCTGAATACCCTGGGCGGCTCGCTCTCGCTGGGTCACCCGTTCGGAGCAACCGGGGCGAGATTGGTAACAACGGCGGCGAACCGGCTCATCAAAGAGGATGGAAATATGGCGCTAATCGCAGCATGTGCGGCAGGCGGACTCGGCCATGCGATGCTGCTTCAGCGATACAAGTAAATAACCTCAAACTGTATCCATGATGGCTTTTGCAAAACCAGGGTTTTTGACCGAGATCAAGGCAAGAGGAATTTTAAAACCGCAGCGTATTAAGAATACGTGAGGATTTTAAAATTCCGATAACGCAGAGATCGGTCAAAAAAACGGTTTTGCAAAGCTTCTCGAACTAAAATTTAGTAATGCTATGAGTTACATATCTGTTTCCAAGGAAGGTGCACTGGCGGTAATCACATTGGATCAGCCCAATGAGAAAGTGAACGTATTGACAGCTGATTTACTTGAGGAGTTTCCGAAGCTGCTGGATGATATCGAATCGAATGACAATATTAAGGCAGCCGTGCTGATTAGTGCCAAAGATGACAACTTCATCGCCGGCGCTGACATCAAAATGTTTCAGAAGGTGAACACACCCGAAGAAATGGAAAATATCAGCCGGGAAGGGAGCAGTCTGTTCAGGAGAATTGCAAACTCCCGTAAACCATTTGTCGCTGCGATCCACGGTTCGGCTATGGGAGGCGGACTCGAGCTTGCTTTGGCATGTCATTACCGGATTGCTACTCAGCATCCCAAGACCAAATTGGCCCTTCCGGAAGTACAACTGGGACTTCTGCCCGGACTTGGCGGCACCCAGCGCCTGCCGCGTCTGGTGGGGATTTCCTCAGCTCTGGATATGATGCTCACCGGCCGAAACATTTTTGATCGTCCGGCTAAAAAAATGGGGCTGGTTGATGAATTGATCCACAAACACGGCCTTCGGGAGGCAGCTAAAAACATTGCCCGTGATTTAGCTGCGCACGGACCTCCAAAACGCGAAGCGGGTGGCAAAATGCCGGAGAAGCTGCTCGAAAAAACCTATCCGGGTCGGCGGATAATTTACGGTCAGGCCAAAAAGAAGGTGATGGCACAGACCCGCGGCAACATGCCGGCACCGCTGGAGATTATCGAGTGCGTGAAAATCGGTATGGACAAAGGTATGGATGTGGGGTTGGATGAGGAATCAACCCGATTCGGAAAACTTGCCTTTACGCCGCAATCAAAAGAATTGGTGCGTCTGTACTTTGCTATGCAGGAGGCACGTAAAAATCCGGATGCCAAAAAAGCCGTCGATGTTCACGATATCGGCATTCTCGGGGCCGGACTCATGGGCGCCGGTATTGCGGATATCTCCGCACAGAAAGGCTATAATGTGGTGATGAAGGATCGTGACTACGAGTCAGCCTCTGCCGGACTTAAAACTGTTTGGAAGGAGCTGGACAAGAAAGTCAGCAAGCGGATCATGACCTCTTTTGACCGTGATCAGCAGGTTTCACGGATTATGCCTACGGCGGATTATACCTATTTGAAGCATTCTGATCTGGTCATTGAAGCGGTATTTGAGGACTTGAGTCTCAAGCAAAAAATGCTGGCCGATATAGAAGATCATGCCGGGGAAGATTGCATCTTTGCTACGAATACCTCCTCGCTACCGATTGCCAAAATTGCCGAGAAAGCAAAACGCCCCGAGCAGGTGGTTGGCATGCACTATTTCTCGCCGGTTCAGAAGATGCCGCTGCTTGAAATAATCACAACCGACAAAACCGCTGATTGGGTGACGGCCACCGCCAGGGAAGTGGGTGTCAAACAGGGCAAGCATGTAATAGTAGTCGGGGATGGCCCGGGGTTTTACACCACGCGCATTCTCGTTCCATTCATGAATGAAGCGCTTAATCTGTTTCAGGAGGGAATTTCCGTCGAGCAGATTGACAGCAACATGAAAGATTTCGGCTTCCCGGTCGGCCCGGCCGCGCTGATGGACGAAGTAGGTCTGGATGTTGCGGCGCATGTAGGCGAAGTGATGCGTCCGCTATTTGAAAAGCGCGGCACACCGACGCAAAATATGGCGAAAACTCTGTTGGATTATGGTTATAAAGGCCGCAAAAACAACAAGGGTTTTTATGAATACCCATCCAAAAAGAAAAAGCGTCCCAACGATGATATCTACGAGTTTTTCGGCGGGGATGATCACAAAGAATTCGACAAGGAAGAAGTTCAGCAGCGCATGGCCTTGATGATGGTCAACGAAGCGGTGTACTGCCTGCAGGAAGGCATACTTGGCAGTCCTCAGGATGGAGATCTCGGGGCGATACTGGGATTGGGCTTCCCGCCGTTTCTCGGAGGCCCGTTCCGCTACATCGACAACCAGGGAGCCGCTGAGATCGTCGACCGGATGAAAGCCTTTGAGCAAAAACACGGTCCGAGATTTAAACCCGCAGACATGTTAGCGGACAAGGCGAAGGAGAAAAAGGGTTTTTACGGATGAGTCTTGGGCGAACTGAGTAGTAATGGAAAAAGCAAAACTCAAAAAAGTAGTGGAGCATTTGCTTGATGATCTTCCCGAAGATGCCGATTGGGATGATCTGATGTACAAAATTTACGTTCGTCAGTCTATCGAACAAGGTTTGAAAGATTCTGAAGATGAGCGCATAATTTCCCACGAGGAGATCAAGAAAAAGTTCAAACCGGCTAAATGAAAATAATCTGGACCGAGAAAGCTGAAAAACAACTCGATCAGATTTTTTTTAGCTAACTCCCTTTAACTTCTTATGTGAACTGTACGGGCGACCGGAAGATGCCACCGCTTTGGCTTTTGGCCGCCCAACACCGCCTACGGCAGCTCCAGACTTTTTTCTGTTTCCTGCAATACAGCACCCAATTTTGGAAATTAACATCTAAAAACAGCAGCTTATAAAAATATTTTTAACACATGCAGAAAACAGGTGGTATAGTTGTTGATTCATTGGTGGTGACATTTGAAGTGTTTTTGATAATGCAGATTTAGAAACAAATGCTGAAAACGCTGCTGCCTGTTTTATTCATCCTGATCATCGGGATTGAAACCGCCGGTGCTACGGCATCAGCGGATACGCTTCATCGTGTTGAAATGCAGGATGGGCGTACGCTTATTGGCGAAATCCTTGAAGAGGATGAGGACGGCATCGTCTTGAGAGTGGAGGGGCTCGGCGTCATTCGGATGGAACGTGACGATATACGGCGAATCGAAACGGTTGATCCCCGAAGAGTTCGTGACGGAGTTTTCTGGCATGATAACCCCAATGCAACCCGGTATTTATTTGCTCCGAGTTCTTTTGGTTTATCCCGCTCCCGTGGCTACTACCAGAACACCTGGATACTATTCAATAATGTGAACTATGGCTTAACGGACCGTTTTTCGATCGGCGGAGGAGGAGTGCCGCTTTTCCTTTTCGGGGCTGATAGTTCGCCGATATGGCTGTTGCCCAAGTATTCATATCCGATGTCAGATTCTTTTCAACTTGCCGCAGGTGCCATGCTCGGAGGACTTGTCGGAAGGGGGGATTCTTATGCGGTCGGGTTGACGTATGCAATGGCTACTTACGGAAGTACAGACAACAACGTGACCGCTGCTCTGGGTTGGGGCTATCAGGATGCAGAGTTTGTCTCGCGGCCGGTGGTTAATGTCTCGTTTATGAGGAGGTTTTCCCGCAACTGGTACTTTTTAAGTGAAAACTATTTTCTACCGATACCGGAGCAATCCTATGAAGGGCTGATTTCAGTGGGGATGAGATGGGCGCCAGAAAACTTTTCCGTGGATTT
>SLJN01000172.1 GCA_007135115.1 Balneolales bacterium | reverse complement strand
CAGTACAAACTCCTGAACCGGATCGGCGGGTAATGCTGGTAGCTGATATCCACCTCGGAGGGTTCTCCAAATCCAAAAATCGTGAGATAGAGGCTGACTTCATACAGCTATTGGATTATTGCCGGACCTACTGTACTCAGCTGATCATCCTCGGGGATCTTTTTGATTATTGGATGGAATACCCGAACTCCCGTCCGGTTTTTGCCGAAGCGACGGTCAATAAATTAAAAGAACTTGCTCAGGATGGCTTTCCCGTACTGTACATAACCGGCAACCACGACAACTGGATGCGCGATTTCTTCAGCAAAAACGGCATCGAAATCGAACATGAATACCGGCTGGTCACCTGGGATAATCAACGGGTATTACTATTACATGGTGATGGCTTAGCGGACCCGGACTGGGGCCGGATGCGTCCAAAGCTTCATCGTTTTCTGAGAAATCCATATTTTATAGATATGTATCAAAAACTTCTGCCGGAACTTATGGGGTTGTGGCTGATGAAATGGTTTTCCAAAATCAGTAGTATAAAACCGTCCCGGTCATCCAGAATTCGCCTGGATGAATGGTGTCTCCGGATTCTGGATCAGGATAAAACCGATGTTGTCGTTTGCGGACATCACCACTATACCAGGGATATAAATTCCTCCGGCAAACGTTATCTTAATACCGGTAACTTTTTCAATGATCGCACATTGATATTATATGCCAATAAATCGTTTCATCCCGTTAAATGGAATGGAACAGAAGAATTAATTGAAGCGTCACCTTCATTTGAAGCAAGTAAATCATGAGCCAGGAAAATAACAACGAAGATCTCGAACGGTATTTTAATGACCCCGAATACCGTCGCCAACAGCTGGAAAAACGGAAAAAACAATCTTCTGATGACTCTGCTTCATCCGGTACTTTTAATCTGAAAAACCGGAACACCCAGGAATCAAAGTCCCAATCGGGCGCTTTCAACCTGGGTAAGAAAACCAGCTCAGATGCTGATTCGGATGCTGAAAAAGGTGATCCCGAAGACTATCAACCCGCAGAAACATTCGAACCCAAAGAACCGGTCGATACTTCTGCAAGTGCATCAACACCATCTGAACCCTCCGAAACCGGATCATCTGCCTATGGCAACACCGGAGATGATGAGCCGACAGGCGGATCATTTGATGCTACAGGAACCCCTCCACCACCGGACAATTCTGGTGGTGATGGAGCCGGGTTCGGCAATTTCGGTGGAAAGCGCAAAGGTTTAACATGGGGGCAGATATTCCGGGGATTTGGTGTTCTCGTTCTTGCCGGCCTGATTGCTGGTACTATATTTTTCTTTTACCTGGTACAGGGCTTGCCTTCACTGGAAGAGTTGGAAAATCCACGCACTGATATTGCTTCATTTGTGATGAGCAGCGACGGCGAGGTTCTGGATCAATATTTCACGGAAAATCGAACAGCCGTACGCTATGATGAAGTCTCACCACACGTTATAAACGCCCTGATTGCCACCGAAGACCATCGATACTACGGCCACTGGGGTATGGATATGTACCGGACGTTATCCATCCCGTACCATATTCTCCGGGGCGACCCGCAGGGAGGTTCAACCATCTCTCAACAGCTCGCCCGTAACCTGTACCGCCAGATTGGCCGCGATGTAAGTGTGCAGCGTAAACTTCGCGAGATGATTACCGCTATCCAGATTGAGCGGAATTACACCAAGAAAGAAATTATTGAGATGTACCTCAATACCGTAGAATTCAGCAACAGTGCCTACGGTATTGAAACGGCCTCTTTAACGCATTTTAATAAACCGGCAAGTGACCTGAACATACTTGAGTCGGCCACGCTTATAGGTTCTCTCAAAGCGGTTTCCATGTTTAACCCGCGTACCCGGCCGGAAGCTTCTCAAATGCGACGCAACGTAGTGCTCGCACTGATGGCTCAACACGGTTTCATCAGCGCCGAGAATTTCCAGTCTATGCGGGAGCAGGAAATTGAGCTCGATTATAACCCACCCTTCCGCCAGGGACAACAAACTCGATATTTTGGTGAATATGTTCGTCAGCAAGTGAGTGAATGGGCAGAAGCAAACGGGTACGACCTGGAGCGGGATGGTCTTGTCATCCACACCACCATCGACTCGCGGATGCAGCAGCATGCTCAGCGTGCCTTGGAAAATCAGGTGCAGCAGGTCCAGCGGGAGTTTGAACGGGTGTGGACCAATGAAAAAAAGTTTGATGAGCTGAATGAACGGTTTCCACGCATTCTTGAAAGCTTCGTTCAGGAAACCGACGAATACCGCAACAAAGTGGCCGACGGTTACTCAACTGATGATGCTCTGGATGAACTCATCAACAATGAAGCTTTTGCCGATTCTCTAATGGACCGGCGCTACCGCGTTGAAGGTGGATTCGTAGGAATTGATCCTGCTACAGGAAATATCCTCACCTGGGTTGGCGGAGCTGACTACGGACAAATTCAGCGGGATAATGTCTACCAGTCACGCAGGCAAACCGGATCGACGTTTAAGCCGTTTGTTTACGCCGTCGCGATTGATAACGGTTACCGGCCCCACCACCGGTTCTCCAGTTATCCGGTGAGTTTTTATGATGCCAGCGGTACACGCTGGAGCCCGCGTGATCCCGGATCTGCAACGTTCGATGAACAGATGACGCTGCGGGAAGCTCTGGCCCGATCGAGTAACAACGTAACGGTCCGCCTGCTTCCCGAACTTGCCGGTAACCCGGACACCAACCGGCTTGAGGAGTTATCTTCAGCCGTTAACCGGATTGCAGATTTAGCACAACAAATGGGATTCCGTGGAAATATTGAACGCTATCCTTCTATCGTACTTGGAACCGCCGAGGCAAGCCTGCTTGAAATGACCAGCGCCTATGCTACTTTTGCCAATCAGGGCGTCTACATTGAACCTCTCGCTATTCAGCGAATTGAAGATCAGGACGGTAACGTGTTGGCGGAATTTCAAAGTCAGCATCAAGAAGAGGTTATGAACCCCGAAACCTCTTATTATGTATTAGATATGATGCGCGATGTTATCCGAAGCGGTACCGGCATCAGTATGAGATGGCGGGTAGACGGATTTGATCAGGATATGGCCGGCAAAACCGGAACAACCGAAGCCAGTGCCGATGCCTGGTTTGTTGGAATGACTCCGCAGATCGTCATGGGCGCATGGGTAGGCGGTGAAGATCGCAGAATCCGATTTCCGCAAGGAAGTCAGGTCGGTCAGGGTTCACGATCCGCCCTGCCGGTGGTGGCGCAGTTTGTCAATGGCGTTAAAAACGACAATGATGTGGACTGGTCAACCGAGGCCTTTCAGCAGCCACAAGGAATGATCATGGAGGTTGAGGAAGAGGATCCTGACGATGATGAGCGTGATCCGATTGCTTGGTAAAAATTAGATTAAGAGTAAGAGTATGAGTATGAGTAAAAGAAAGGTAAATCTCTTCATTAGGCCTTTCTTTTACTCTATCTACTGATGTGTTTTCAGGATGTACTTAAGTGTACAGGTTAATTGCAGGCTTAATATTGCAATCTCCTCAATCCGGCATACATTCCGATTAATCTTATGATGAAATCAGGCGGGCTTTTTGCGATGATTTCTTCCCGATAACTATTCATCAGCAAGCTCAAATACACCATCGTATTGAAATTCATCTTGAATTCTCTGGTTCTGTTATCGGTAACCTTATCCAGAACTTTGCAGACATCGTTAAAATATTCTTCCATCCGCAATGCAGGTTGATGGGTATTATATACCTTCACAACGGTATTGCCGGGATTTCTGAATGAATGCGCCACATTTTTGGGAACCGATAGCTTATCCCCTTCTTTTGCGGGTATCCATTTATCCTTCACATAGAACTCCATCTCACCTTCTAACACTTCGTAAGTCTCTATAGCATTCGGGTGGGTATGAACAAGCGGAGCTTTCATATTACAACCCGGATACAATTCCCAATGTAAATTAAGAGACTTTCCATCGGTATCAGCACCTGTTTCCAGGACTGTAAAGCGCATACCCAAAGGGGTCATATCAAAAACATCACCTTTAACAACCATTTTTCCCTCCGGTTAGTAAAAAATGTTCAGGGGTTAAATTCCAACGCACTTATGCTTTTTCCTTCAGATAAAAGCATAACGCTAATACATAGCTAATTCTGCGCATGCAATGGAATTATGTGATATCATGCTTCCTGTCTCTCCGTTTACATTAGGAACTGTGCATCTACGCTAATCAACAAATAAAATGAGATATGGAAGAAGAGTACTGGCATCCACATCCGGAGCCCGACCGTCCGCCGAACAGCTATGAGGTAAGCTTGTATCATCCTGTTGATAGCAATCGCCATGCGAGCGTAGCATTGACACACGAACACCGTTACGCTCTTTGGTTTTGGGCAAACTGGGCTAACTCATCTTCCCCTGATGTCTTCAGTCTCGATTGGCATTTGGATCTCGCTGAACCCGAGAAAGAAACCCAACAAGCATTTCAAGATTTTGAAAACCTGAAAAAAGACGATCGCACCTACTATATCTGGCGATACATGAGTCCCTACAATGACAGCCATTTGCTCACAGCCGCCTGGTTGGGTATAATCGGAAACGTTTGGTTGGTTTACAAGCAACGCATGCGTGCATTGGATTCCATCATCGACCGGCTTGGCAATCGCCATTACATCTACAAATTTCGTTCTCTTGCAGAAGCCATAAAGCACTACAAGCAACATAGCCAAAATCGAGGAGTGATCTGGGATATAGATCTTGATTACTTCACCAACAGCCCGGAATTCATTGGAGGCGGCGATAATGTCAACCGTATTTCTGATGCTGAAATCGCCCGCATCGTTGGTCCTCATGCAGAATTGCCATCCGTTTTACTACCTCATCTTATCGGGCTTACCATCGCCACTGAGCCCTTTTTTTGTGGCGGGATTAAAACGATGACACAGATATTAAACCAGGTAGACGAAATGCTTTTCACCCCATCCCTATTACATCACAGGTGCCGTTGGAGATTTCGGCCGTCTCAGTAGCAATTCTGGTCTTACCTATCATTATGTAACGTGCTGCCGCATTAACTTTGATATACAATTTCTTCATGCCTAACACACCACTAAAGTTATTTTAATGAATCTCAAGTTTGTTGGTCAAATCATGAAATCATGCGGTTAAAAATTGCGTTAGTAATAGTGTGAACAAGGGAAGGCAGCAAAAGCCCGACCCCGAATGCTTTAGCATAGAGAGCTTAAAGCTGATTAATTGTGAGGCTGAAAAGTCAAGGAATGAATTGGGTTTTCTGGTTAGCAAGACCGTAATGAAGTTTGTTAATCAGAAAACTCCAATGTGAATGGTATCCGGAGCTAACTGTCCGGCATGAAGATTACCCTCTCAAACCTACCTTAAACATTATGGCTAAGAAGCAGAAATTAGACTTCGACAAAGTTGTAGAGAAAAGCAAGAAAACCGAAGGACAGGAAACTTCGGCTATAACTATAAAAGACTATCTGGATATAGTCAGAAAAGACCCGGCTATTGCCCAGTCGGCACCGGCGCGATTGTGGGAAATGTTTGAACTGGCCGGCCGCTCAGAAATTACTGATCATGAAAAGGAAACGGTACAAGCCGGTTATCGCTATCATCTCATCAGTGATGAACTTTATGGCACAGAGCGGGCAGTTGAAGAAATTGCTGATTACCTGAAAGCCGGTGCGAAACGAGCATCAACCGCAAAACAAGTACTACTATTAGTTGGCCCGCCGGCAAGTGGTAAATCCACATTTGTTCGTACGTTGATTAAAGCCATGGAAAGATACAACCACCGTCCGGTTTATCGAATCAAAGGCTGTCCGATGAATGAAGATCCGCTCCACGTTATCCCAAGATTTCTGCGCCATCATCATTGGGATCCCGAGCGTGCGAAGCAACTTGGCGTTGAAGAGCCGATTGAGAAGGAGCTCGGCATTCCACCCATTGAAGGCGAATTATGCCCGCATTGCCGGTTAAGTCTGTTTTCCGAAGAGTTCGGCAAATATTACGATCAGGAAACAGGTAAGCAGATGTGGTGGAACGTTGAAGTGGAGCCTTTCCAGTTCTCAACGCAAACCCAGGATGGCATCGGTTCATTCGAACCTTCTGATGAAAAAACTCAGGATGTCGGAGACTTGGTTGGACATGAGAATATCGGTATAACCAACAATCCGAAATACGGACGCAATCACCCCAACGCTTTCTGGCTTGACGGGGCCCTCCAGCGGGGTAACAGAGGCATCACCGAAGGCCGGGAGTTTCTGAAAAAAGGCATTGATGAGCGACTTCTCTGGGTTTTCATCAATGTTGCGGAAGAGCAGGAAATCAAAGTTTACGGAAGTAACTTTCCCCATATATCGGTAGATACTGTTGTGATCGGTCATTGCAACCTTACAGGATATAAAGACTTTACGTCTGACCGGGCTCATGAAGCCCTTCATGACAGGATTTATACCGTCCCGTTCCCCTACCCTCTACGAGTTGAAGATGAAATAAAGGTATATCAAAAATTAATTGAACAGGAATCCGAATTTGATTTTGGTAAAATCCATATAGCCCCGGAAGTCTTCCGGCTGGCGTCTATCTTTTCGGTACTCACGCGTCTGAAGCAATCCGACATGGGCATTGACAAGATGACCAAATTGGAAGCGTACAACGGGGAGCTCACCGAACTCACGGACAAAGACCAGCAACCGGTTGACCTGCGCGAGTTGATCAATGAAGGCCAGGCTTCCGATGATATTGAGGAGCGCGAGGGCATGTTCGGAGTTTCTTCCCGAGATATCCTGGTGGCCTTAAATCAGGCGTTGGCCAAGATCGATGATAACCAGGGATGCCTCACCCATCTGAATGCCATAAAAGCGCTGAAAGGGGTTTTCAGGCACCGCATGGGTTACGAAGCCGAACAGGTTGATTCCTTCATGGAAAGCCTGACCTCCGGCGACGGCTCCAGCGTGATGGAAAAATTCGAGCAGATCATCATGGAAGAGGTTTCCAAAGCGTATCTGGAAACTTACGGCGACCTGATTGACGACCTGTTTGAAAAATATCTGCGGGAAGCCGAATACGCCCGAAAACTGAAGCGTAAATATGTCCGAAGCTCCGGCAGCAGCTACAAACGAGATCAGGTAACCGGTGAAGTCATCGAACCGGATTACAAGTTCCTGCACGCTGTGGAGAAATTCATGCAGGTTTCGGAAAAAGAAGCCGACATTTTCCGGGGAGAAATTCTCGAGTTGAAGAATTCCCGTGAAAAGTTCGGACCGCAGGATTATCGCCCGCTTCGGAAAGCCATTGAGGATAAGGTTCTGGAAGATGCCAAGAGCAATCTTCATCTGGTGCTATCAACCGATAAAGCCAAGGAAGAATCCGAAAAGAAAAAAGGTGAGCAGATCTATGAGAATCTCATACAAAAGCGTGGTTTCTGTGAAGTGTGCGCTAAAGAGGCCATAGAAAAGGTCACTGAAATCCTGAGCAGATAATAAGTGTCTGTAAGAAGGCGCAATATCTGAGTGCCGTTCGTCCCGAAATCTTATAGTCTGTCCAAATAGTAAATATTAGAAATGGCAACCTAAAAACTAAATGGTCATCACGCCTAAATTATTTAAGTTATTTTTTGACAGCCTTTAAGATTTTGGGAGCTTCGCACGCCTTGATCTTGACGTTTTCTTAAGACACGACCTCTTTTCTCACAGGTACTCATTAATCATACCAGGGAATTTTCACTATGGCCGTACGAGTAGGCAGCGAATACAAAGAAAAAGGGAAACGGGATGCCCGGCGACATCGCGAAAAGCAAAAAGATGTCGTCAAAAAGAAGATCAAGCAGATTGTTTCCGAGAGTTCGATCATCACCCGGAAAAAAGGGAAAACCGTAAAAATCCCCATCCGCGAGATTGTGATACCGGATTTCAAGCCGGGTAATCGCAAAGACGACGGTGAGGACGCCCAGGCCGGATTCGGTCAGGGTGACGGCAAAAAAGGTGATGAAATCGGTCGTCGCCCGGCCTCCGGTCATGAGCCCGGCAAACCGGGAAACGAACCCGGCGTCGATTATATCGAAAGCGAAGTTGACCTTGAGGAAGTCATTGAAATCATGCTGGAGGACCTGGGCTTGCCCAATCTCCGCAAAAAAGAGACGATGGCACACCTTGAGGCGGTTTCCGGCTACCGGATTTCGGGAATCCGTAAATCCGGTCCAAGTGTATTGTTGGAGAAAAAGCAAACCAGCCGTCAGGGGATCGGCCGTTTTTACGCCTACCTGGAGACGCTGAAAGATGAAACCAGCAAAGATGAACTCACCTGCTACACGGCTTTGAAAGAATCCGACGGAGACCTGGGTCATGCCATGAGTCTTCTGGAGGATGGCATCCGGGCTAAGTATGATGACGTTGACCCCTTCCCCATTTTTACCAACAAAGACCTCCGGTACAGGGATGTCCGCGAGGAGTTCACCCATCATTCCAATGCCGTGATTTTTGCAATGATGGACGTTTCGGCGTCCATGACCACCGACAAAAAATACCTGGCCCGGTCGATGCTTTTCTGGATTCATGAATTTCTCAAAAAAATCTATGAGACCGTTGAAGTCCGGTTTATCGTGCATCATGCACAGGCCAAACTGGTTGATGAAGACTCATTTTTCAAAACCGGCGAAACCGGGGGAACTCGCTGTGCCGAGGCCTATAAACTCGCACGAAGTTTAATCGACTCCCACTACCCTACCAACTTGTGGAACGTGTATGTTTTTCACTTTTCCGACGGGGAAGATTGGGAAGTTGATGCTACCATGCAGGAGTCCCGCAAGCTCATAGAGGACAATAAAATAAACATGCTTGGCTACGGTGAAATCCGCCTTGATGGGCGGCCGTTTTCTTCCGGACTGAAAAATGCATTTGAAAAAACCTTTCCCGTCAGCTCTTCGGATGTGGATGGTCTCAATGTGATTGCCGGAGAAAAAAGCCATCCGTTTTTGGGGCTGGTCATCAAAGATAAAGATCACATCCTGCCGGCAGTTAAAGAATTTTTAAAGAAAGAGAGGTGGCAGGCATGAAACCGGAACGACTTCGCAGGCTGAATGAAATCGAAGATCACATCAAGCGGATTGCCGAAGATATGGGGCTTTCTACGACTGAAGTGGAATTCGAAATTGTATCCTCCCGGAAAATGATTGAGTCCATGGCCTACAAATTCACAACGAATTTTTCGCACTGGAGCCATGGCCGCGATTACGACAAGCAGAAAACCATTTACGATCACCACGGAGCGGGCATCCCCTACGAAACCGTGTGGAACTCCATCCCCCCGAAAGCATTTCTGGTTGAAACCAACCCGGATATTTTAAATATCCTGGTGATGGCTCATGTTTACGGCCACGTGGATTTCAACCTGGAAAATGTCTATATGCGCAGCGCTTCGGATTATATGGATCTTGCACGGGAAGCACGTAGTGCCGAGCAACGCTTTAAACAATATGAGCGAACATACGGTCTGTCGCTTTATGAACAAACCATCGACAGCGCCTACTCGGTTTGTTGGCATTTACCGGCTGACATCCTGGAAGAGCAGGAGGATGAAGATACATTGCGCCAAAGGTTAATTGAAATGAAGCGTCAGCGCATCCGCAGCATCCAGCGCAGGGAGTTTCATGAGGATAAAACCGAAGTGGAGAACCTGAAAAAAGAAATCCGGATGCTTGAACGCAAAACGCCTCCCATCCCGGATTACGATATCCTGCGCTACATCCTGAATAAATCACCCAAACCGCTCGCGGAATGGCAAAAAGATATTATTTCTACGATTCGGGATCAGAGCAAGTTTTTTGAGTTTCAAAAGCGGTGCAAACTGTTGAATGAAGGATGGGCGACGTACGTGCACGAGCGCATCATGCGGCAGTTGTATGAAGAAGGTTTAATCACGCCGGAAGAACATCAAAAATATGCGCGGTTTCACTCACAGGTTACCCAACCCTCCAAAAAGCAGTTGAACTGGTACAATCTAGGATTAAAGCTTTATCATGACCTGGAATACCGCTGGGATCGCGGGATGCATGGAGATGAGTTCCGGGAAAGCAAAGATCCTACCAAGTGGCGATCGTTCGATACCGGCGCCGGCAAGGGCAAGGAAAAATTATTTGAAGTCCGCAAGTACTACACCGACCGGATGGCTATTGAAGATTTCTTTGATGCCGGATTCATCCACGACGCACAGGTTTATTTGTGGAATGAAGAAATCGATCCGGCCACCGGCGAAAAAAAACAAGTCATTGCCGAGGATGATCCGGATACAATCAAGCGCATCCTGAAGAGCTCCTTCAGCCTGTATGGTACGCCAGTCATTACGATTGAGGACGGCAACCACCTTGGAAATCAGGAGCTATACCTGAAACATCATTTTACTGGTCAGGAACTCAACCCTGCACTTGAAACCGGCGCACTTGAAAATCTGCATTTCCTGTGGGGCAAACCCATTCATCTTGAAACCGTCGAATTCAAGCGAAACAAAGCCGGCGAACCCCAGGAATTGAAGACTATCATTCATACTTATGACGGGAAGTCTCATCATATTGATAGAGATGAGCCGGATGAGTTGTAGGGGTATTATTATGGATACTGGAACTGGCTACATTTAATATTGCCATCGAATATTGGGCAAGGTAATTGATGCGATGGTATGCCTCTAATCCAATTGATTATGAATCTAAATTTGGATTCGCTTGTATTTACTCCAATACCGGAAGATCAAAATCCGCCTCTGTAAATTGAATAGTATTCTCTGGATCACTACTGGCATCAGCTCTTTGAGCAGAAAACTCAAAATGGCCTGTGTATCTGTTAGTTTTTGAATCTTTATTCTCAATGGTAATGAACCCCGACGAATCAGATTGAGTTTTATATGACGGGCTAATCCAATCAGTGCCAAATTGCGTATAAATTGCCTGATCTTTACGAATTATATACGTGCCGGGACCATCATACTCCTTGATTTTTATAGTGATTTTTTCACTGCTAAAATTGGATTTTATTCGAATCTCATCTGATGACATTCTGGTAACGTAGGCCGTTGGGGTAATCTCATCAATTTCAAGATTTTTAATTTTTCTCCCATCTATTTCTACCTCAAACCGGGAAATCAATGGTTCGCCAATTTTTGTATCCGGCTGAATTCTCCGAAACTTTCCTTGATAATATTTTCCTTCAAGGAAAAGAGTGTCGGATGAAATACTATATCGCACCGTATCAATTCTTTTTTCTGGATGCATATAGTGATCAACTATCATTTTATCACTATCCAATTTATGTATGTCCGGAACATACTTCGTGTTAATCAGCGAAACCTCAGCAGTAATTCCCTCCCTTCCAATTGGTTGCATCGACCCCATAGTTTTCAGGTTCTCTCCGTTCCTGGATGATATCTTCCAACCGTAAACCCTTTTATCAGGAGCAGGAAACTGAGTGTCTACAGTTTCTGTTTTATGCCAAATTCCAAACAAACGCTCATCGGGATAGTCCGGAGAATCATCAGAAGAGGTGAAAACCTGACAACCGGTTAAGCTCAAAAGCAAAATGCCAAAAGATAATATTGGTTTCACCAGATTGATTTAATTCTAACTCGAGTAGGGTCAAATTCAACTTAAATTTTATTTACTCAAATTACAATAACATCATATACAATATATGATAACCTATTACTAAATATATTTTATAGCTCTTACAATAATTAAATTGCCAGCTTTTTATGATCTACCACACTGTACACAATTAGTGCCCCACCCGCCAACATGTAATACCCGTATGCAGGAATCAAATTCGAATTATTTGGATTACCCTGTATATCAAATCCCCAAAACGGTGCAATTGCCGGTAGGATAAATATTAAAGAGATTACCATTCCCATAATCCGTATGCCCGAAAACTAAACGCAACAACGGTTAAACCGATGAATAGTGCTACAGGGTCAAATGCCAATTCTGCTTCTCTTGTTGCCACCGTTAAGACTGGCATCCCGATAAGTAAAGCCCCCAAGAAGGCTATCGAACTATATTTAACTGACTTTATATCTTCACTAAGTGGTTTATTCAATCCTCTCTTTTTGTAATTTTTTTGGATGAGCAGGAAGGCAAAAATACAAAGCAGAAGTGTTAACAATCCTGAATATAAGCCCCATTGTATTGGTGAACCTTCAACTATACCGGATTGCAACAATCCCTTCAAAAACAAGAATAGCCCAATTGGCAACAAAAGCAAACCCGAGGTTTAAATAGATCGATTAACCATGATTAAACCCGATTTAATTTAATGTAATGAATGATCGGATTTACGAAGCTGCCTGTCATCCGGTTTCAACGGAAAAGAGACCTAATGCAAATACATTCATTATTTCAACCGATACCTGCTCTGCACCAATCCATTAGAAAACGTCTTCGTCTCAATGTGATCAAATTTCACATCCTCATTCAGCTTGCCGAAGAGCGGAATGCCACTGCCGATGAGTACCGGCAACCGGGTGATGATGAGTTCATGAATCAATCCCGTTTTTAAAAAATCCTGAATGGTTCGCCCGCCATCAATATAGACATGTTTATTCCCCTGCTCTTCAGCGATTTCCAGTAGTTTTCGAGGTTCTTGATTGACCACTTGAACCCGGTCTTTGAGATCTTCTGATATTTCGGGAAAATTCGAGCTGGCTACCCACACCCGCTTATCCGGATAAGGCCATTGCGAAAAGGTCAGAACTTTTTCAAAGGTGTGGCGCCCCATGATCAGCAGGTCGATGGAGTCCATAAACTGCTGATAGCCGTAATCTTCGGTAGGGTCATCGTTCTCAAAACCGGAAAGCCAATCCAACTCACCGTTTTCTCTTGCGATGTAACCGTCGAGACTGGTGGCGATAAAAACACTGGCTTTAATTTCCATTTCAAGCCTTCAAATTCGCGTGAATAATTCCCTCAGCGAGGTAATGGTATAGTCGGCATTGTGACCGTTTTCCAGCGACGCGGGGTGACCGTTATGCTGATCAGACTTCACCAGCACCGAGGCAATGCCCGTATTGATGGCACCCTGGATATCACTTTCGGGCGTATCACCGATCATCACCGCACGGGTTTTGTCCAACCCTTTAAGAGCAGCGTCGAACATATAAGCTTCAGGTTTTCCAATGACTATGGGCGGACGGGAAACCGCCGTCTTGATAGCTGCCACCACACTGCCGGTTGCCGGCGCCGGGCCTTTACTGGTGGGAAAGGTCGGATCCACATTGGTAGCGATGAACTGCGCCCCACCGTGAATCTGCATGCACGCCATATATACATCCCGAAACCCAACATCGATATCGCTGCCCACTACCACGGCTTCCGCCTGATCTTCGGTCACGCAGATTAAACCGGCATTTTGAAGCTCCGTTGTGAGACTTTGGCTTCCAACTACGAACACGTTTTCGATGCTCTCCTGTTTCAAAAACTGTGCGCTTGCCCATCCTGATGTCACAATTTCCTTTTGATCTACTTCAATCCCTATCGATCGCAGTTTTTCAGCCATCTCAGAGCGTTCTGGTCTTGGGTCGTTCGTAAGAAAGCGAATGTGTTTTTGATCTTCTCTCAGTTGTTGCAATGACTCCAGTACACCGGGCAGCACTTTTCCTTCAAGGTAGATGACTCCATCGAGATCAAACAGGAACGTATTAAATTTTTCTGCAAGCATGGCAGCAGTTTTTACACCTTATTTTTTTGAATTTTAATAGCTGAAAACATCACGCTTTAAGTAGATTTTTCTTGCTATTTGACCTGAAATTAATCAGCTTTTTAAAAATCTTCTCACAACATCCGGTTTGCTGCCATGGCCAGGAATATCCTCATATTAGTCATCGGCTGTTTACTTGGTTGTACAACCAGTGCAACTGAGCCAACCCAGAAAAAAGATACGCTCTATCGGGCAGTAACTGATAGCATAACTCCAGCCCTGGCTTACGAAAAGGAACTTGATCGCTCTTTTACACTTAAAGAGCGAATGGCTTTTTATAACGTGCCGGGTATCAGTATTGCTGTCATCAACGAGGGCGAAATCGTCTGGGCTGAAGGTTTTGGCAACTTAAATAACACCGGAGACCATCCGGTTACCGACTCTACCCTTTTTCAGGCGGCATCTATCAGTAAACCGGTTGCCGCTACCGTTGCCTTACAAATGGTCCATGAGGGATTGATAGATTTGGATGCTGACATAAACACCTATTTAGACAGCTGGCGCCTTGACTGGAATGACGATAATTCGAAAAACCCGGTATCTTTGAGACATCTGCTTAGTCACACCGGAGGACTGACCGTCCACGGATTTCCGGGCTACCCGGTCGGTACGAACCTACCGGAATTGACTGAAATTCTCGATGGAAGCGGAAACTCCAATACTCAACGCGTTGAAGTACAGTTTGAACCCGGTTCGACGATCCAATACTCCGGTGGCGGATATACAATCATGCAACAAATGATGATGGATATCTCCGGCCACCCTTTTCCGAAAATTATGGAAGATAATTTGCTATCTCCCTTAGGGATGAAAAACAGCTCCTATGATCAGCAGTTTCCGAATTCGCGGGACCGTTCCTTCGCGACGGCTCATATCATGGGGGAGCCGGTCACAGGAAATTATCACACCTACCCCGAAAAAGCGGCTGCCGGTTTGTGGACCACTCCGAAAGATCTTGCACAATGGATTTTGTCACTTCAAAATGGACTGAATAACAACCCTGTTTCACCTGTGGACTCTACAGTTGTTGCTGATATGATAACTCGCCAAATTGCCGGGTACGGGCTTGGGCCGCAGATCCAGGGCAGCGACACAAGTCTGCGTTTTCGTCATGCCGGCTCAAACCACGGCTATCAGGCTGATATGGTTGGTTACGCCAACAAAGGTAAAGGCGCGGTGGTAATGACCAACTCCGATACCGGTTCCCGGCTGATAAATGAGGTCATTCAACGTATCGCCGATTATTATGATTGGCCCGATTATCCGGATATCCGCCAGACCGGATATATATCGATGAGCAGCGAGCAACTCGAATCGTTCACCGGCACGTACCGGCTGCCCCATCAACCAGGAATTGATATTGAGATCACATTACAGAACGATCAATTATACCTCAATCATCCCCAAACCGGTCCGCAGCCATTATTTGCCAAAGATGAGGAGGAGTTTTTTGCCCCATTTATTCAACTTAATCATATTAAATTTATCGAATCCGGCGGAGCTGTAGAGGAAATGCGGATTGGCCCATCCGGAAGGCAGGAAGTGTTGCAAAAGGTGGATTGAGTGGGGTAATTTTCATCTGAGCCCGTTGAATATCAAATTTCGGCCGTCCTGCGCCGCCTTCGGCGGCTCGGACTTGGGTGGGGTGTGATGGTTTCGTTTACCCCGACCTTATTCGCCTAACGGCTCAACGGTCGGGGCTGCGTTCGGTCGTCCTTCGCTTCGCTTCGGACTTTTGGGTGGATGGTCATTCAATCAGAATAAAGATGGATAATTTCAGGCCCTTTATTCATCGATTTTCATGTTCGCCATAGACATTTAGGATTGATATTCATAATCCATAATCCATTCAAAATAGTCTAATCTGTTGCATTTCTTCCATTTCCGTCGGTTTCAACCGACGGTTTAGCCGGCCGGCCGCCACCTACACATCGGCGGCTTTAGCCGCCCGTTTGCGGGCTAAAGCCCCTTTGGCGTATTTTGTGCCCCGCTCTAACCGTCGGTTGAAGTGTGTGTTGCACAACTTTTACATTACTCTCAATCTTTCCGCGCGACGAAGTCGTGCTGTTTCCCCCACACGCACTGTCATTTCGACTGGAGGCGAGGGTTGAAATATGCCTAAACTCGGTGTGTGCCGAGCCGTAACGGAGAAATCTGTCAAAACGAGCAACTCCCCCTGCCAATAATTTGTACCAAATGAAATTAAAAAACAGTTCTGTTGGTCTATATAGGAGCTTAATGATAGCAGATCCCTCCGCTACGGTTCCTAACATCGAAAATATTATTTGCAGAGTCAGCTCACCTCCGGTCGGGATGACACTGGCTGTTGGGGGGAGATGGCGCGGCTTCGCCGCGCAAATAACGCATAATTAGTGTTTCATTTTCTTGAAAAAACTTTTTTTGTAATAGTTGTGCAACACGCACTAAAACCGACGGAAAATGATTGTTAATTTTTGATTTATGGCTTCAGAAATTCTTGATTGGCAAATTCAAAGGCCTCATTGTTTTTTGATTCAACATTTCTAGCAGGTTAGTCCGATGGGATCACCACCAGCCAAGCACCAGTCCACTTAGCATTAATCCAACCACATGGTAACCGTTATCAATCAGATGAAGGCCTAATTTAGTATTGTAGAAAAAACCGTTGGTGCCGGTGAGTGTAAACACGAGACCTGCTCCGGCACCAAAGCCGGCAAGTGTGCCCTGCAGTGCTCCGTCAATAGGCGTGGCAGCATAAAATACGGCAAGCGTTGACACTGCTATAAATTGCAAAAAAAAGGTCCACACAAAAATGATGGGATGAGGCGGCTCAATGTCTTCAACTTTGATTTCCCTAAGTTCCACCCACTTACTTGAAAAGATGACACTATACCACAAGCCGCCCAATATAAAATATACGACCGCTCCAACAAGTACCGCCCACCAATTGACATCTGTAAGTAATTCAATCATAATGAGTTTTCATTGTAGAGTTAAGTTTATTCAACCGAGTAGAAATTTAAACTTTCAATTCGCTAATTTTCTTTAAACTCAAGTTAAGTGGGATTTTAACCAAATTACATTGCTTTTCTAATATATCAGCTTTACATAAAAAACCATTTTCTCAAAACTGTCTAAAACCGGTAGTTTTTTTACCTGATTTACCAGCAGTCATAGTTAGTGTCTGTAAGAAAACGCCAATATCGGCGTTCCGCTCGTCCCCAAAATGCTCATGTACGCATTGTACACTGCGCTTTTTGGGAGCTTCGCGCGCCTTGATCTTGGCGTTTTCTTACGACACTACCACTTTTCTTACAAGTACTAGTTAAGCAAGTATTTACTGCTGATTCACCCAAAGAAGACCCGACCTATTCCAGGAATCCATCGGCGGATCAATATGTAGCCGGCCTTACCGAAAGATTATCGCAACAATGTAATTGATTTTTTGATAGGGGCTATCGGAGAGTCATCATAAAAAAAGGCGGTCTGCGCAACAGCAGAACCGCCTTTTTTCTAGATACACATTGGTAAACAGTTAAAATAACAACGTATTAATTGAGCTGTGCGTCTACCTGCTTTTTCAGTTGAGCTTTCGGCACAGCACCTACGATTTGATCGACAACTTCTCCGTTTTTGAATATCAACAGAGCCGGAATGCTTCGAATCTGATACTTGGTGGAAATCTCAGGATTGGTATCCACGTCCACTTTGCCCACTTTAAGTTTACCTTCGTATTCACCGGCTAGTTCATCCACAACGGGACCAACCATACGGCAGGGTCCGCACCATTCGGCCCAGAAATCAACCAGCACCGGCTTATCGGAGTTCAATACTTCATTTTCAAAACTTTGATCGGTAAGTTCTACTGCTTTGCTCATAAGACTAAAGACTTTATTTGTTTTTGCGAAATTATTGATGTTCAACGTCGGTGATCAGAATATGTGATTGAAGCTTTGTTATCAAACTATTTTCGGCTTCAATCCATTCACCGGCATTTTCACTTATTTAACATTTGATCACTACAACGTATTTAAATACTTATATATTTTATACCATTTCACTATGCTAAACTAACCTACCTCGATTACAAATATCCATGCCAGGAGCTAATAGCTACCACGACCGCAAGTGCCCACACATAGTAGGAAAAGAAGCGAAACTTTGCCTGATACAACAGGGTAATGACCAACTTCAGCGCAATGATTCCAATGATGGCAGCAACTAAGAATCCAACAAACAAGACTGTCAAACTAAGCGTCATGGGTTCGGTTGCGGTGATAACTTCAATGGCCTGGAGCAACGTAGCTCCAAGAATGGTCGGAAACGCTATGAAAAAACTGTACTCAGCCGCCCAACGCCGCTGAAGTCCGGCAAACAAGGCAAAGGCGATTGTGAGTCCGCTTCGGCTCAACCCGGGAAGCAGTGCCAGCCCCTGCCCGATTCCTATGACGATTGCTATAAAAATACCAATTTGGCGTAAACCAATTTTCCTGTCCGGGAGGATGTCAGTCCACCACAGCAGCACTCCGGTAATGATCAGCGTAAAGCTCATGATGTAGGGCTGAGCAAAAACGGATTCAAAAAGCTCTTTGAGCGGAAAGCCGATCATTCCGGTAACAAGAACCGAAAGCAGACCGAGCATGGTCAGCTTAACATACAACTTTCCAATCTGACTTTGATCCCCCGTAACCAGCTCTTTAGCCCCACGCAGCGTGTTGGTCAGGTATCCGCCAAGACTGTTCCGGAAGACTACCGCAATGGAAATAAGTGTGCCGACATGTACCACCAGATCAAATAAAATCATCTCGGCAGAATCAGGCGAGGGCAGCTCCTCTCCCCTTCCCAGCAGCCAGTTTTGCATCAAGGCGAGATGGCTGGTGGAACTCACCGGGAAAAACATGAAGATCCCCTGAATAATCCCGAGCAGTATAGCAATCCAAATGGCCAAAGCGGTAACGTCTAAATAGTTTAGGGTTTAGTGATGATGCCTCAAAACGGTTGGTAAATGGCAAGCCAAGTCGCGATAGCACCAAGCAGAGGCACGATCAAAGCGAGCGGTTTAGCCCATTCTCTGACCCGGTAAGGTACAGCAATAGCCGCGCCAAGAAGAACCCAGATGAGCAACTTTCCCCAAATCCATCCCGGAAATGCAGCGTGATCTATTCCTATTCGAGCCATCAAGCCAAATCCACCAACCAGAATAATCAACATGGCAATACCATGGATAATACTCAGGGGTTTTCGCCAGGCATTATCCTCCTTGGTTCCGCCATTAATAACATGAATAATAGTTCCTCCGAGAGCCATAAAAAGAAATATGACCCCAAGAACATGAATAAAATTATATGCTGCGTATGACATAATCCTGTATAATTGCGAGTTAAAAATCGGGCTAAAGATAGCATTTCGCCGCGGCAATTCGTACTCTTTTTTCTCTTTGAACCTCAACTTTATCGGATTGATGAATCAACCATTACAAGGACTCACAGTTATCGAAGCGGCGGGCGTGCTGGCCGGTCCGCTGGTGGGAATGTTTCTGGCAGAATACGGTGCAAGGGTGATCAAAATTGAGCCGACCGGTCGAGGTGATGTCACCCGAACCTGGAAGCTCAGTGGGGAGCCGGAATCCTCGACTTTGAGCAGTTACTTCTGCTGTGCCAATTGGGGCAAATCTTCAGTGACACTCAACCTGAAATCCGTTGAAGGGCGTGAAGTTTTTTATGAGCTGACTTCGCAGTCCGATATGGTTTTAACCAGCTACAAAGCGGGTGATGCAGAAAAGTTAAAGGTCAGCTACGAAGATTTAATCCCCCATAACGAAAGGTTGATATACGGATCGATAACCGGATTTGGAGACGGCGACCCTCGCCCCGCTTTTGATGCCGTTGTGCAGGCGGAATCCGGTTTTATGCACATGAACGGCACTGCCGAGAGCGGTCCGCTCAAAATGCCGGTAGCATTGATGGATGTTCTTGCAGCCCATCATCTGAAAGAAAAGCTCCTGCTGGCACTCCTTCATCAACAGAAAACCGGTGAAGGGACTCAGGTTTCGGTTTCTTTGATGGAAGCGGCGCTGGCATCGCTGGCCAATCAAGGCTCGGCATGGTTGGTTGCCGGGAGTGATCCGCAGCCTATGGGATCCGAACATCCTCATATTTATCCGTATGGATCGGTTTTCGAAACCGGTGACGGACTCAAAATACTTCTTGCGATCGGAAATGATGATCAGTTCAAAAAGTTGACGCAGCTACTTGGAGATGATTCGATAAGTGAAGATTCCCGTTTCACTCAAAATCCGGATCGTTCGGCAAATCGGAATCAACTGCGCCCGTTGCTGGCCGATTTATTTCAATCCGTACAAAACGGCCGCCATTTTCTGGAGGATATGAAGTCAGCCAAAATACCATGCGGAGCCATTCTGCCGGTCTCAGAGGCTATCGAAAACTATGGGGACGAGTCAATGCTCTCGGGGTACAACCCGGAATTCGGAAATATTCGAGGCATCGCAACCGCTAATCCGCACACCTCGGATCTACTTGAAGCCCCTGAAGAACTCGGTGCTTCCACTTCCAAGATTCTTCAGGAGTTTACCGGAATCACCTCATCCGGACTTGAGCAATTGAAAAAACGCGGGGTGATTTCAATGCCGGATAATCAGTCCAAGTCGGGCAATTGATATTCGCTTTCCAGGAATTCAGCGTGGCGAACGATGGCATCGTAGAGTTCTTCGCTGCGCTCCTGTACTTCCTGATCTACCTCATCCCAATCTGAGGCACGCTCAAATGCTTCGCCTGCTCTGTAATTGTTGCCGGCTGCCGTGACAAACATCCCAATCGGTCCGACCTGGTGGCGCTCATCAGAGATTTCACCGGATTCAAAATCAACCGCAGAAACCAGGATGTTATTTATTTGCCAATCGGAAAGAGAGCGCTTAAATACATCGTCGCTCAATGCACCAAGTTGTTCCAGTAAGTCAGGACGCTCCTCGGTAAGCAGCTTTGTCGTGCCTTCGCGCTCGCGGTCATAGCTGAATCCGCCTCCCATGGAATTGAGAAACGTGTACATCTGCGTCAGATTAACTTCATCGGAAACCGGTTCGGCCTGACCACCTTCAAAATGAATTTCAGCCGGCAGTCCCCATGGTTCGGCTATTTCCAGTGTTGATTCAAGGATCGTCGTACCCCGCTCAAACATGGTTTCTATCGCCTCCCGGTCGCGATCACCCCCAAAGAAGTGAAGCATTTCATAGACGGCTTTTTTTCCCTGAAGTAAAGACCCCAGCTCATCTAACCGGTAGGTAGTGCCCGAGCCGAAATCGTAGATGCCGTTTTCCTCATCCCAGTATTGATCGAGAGTTTCAGCTATCTGACGGGAATAATTTGTAAGCATATCCGGGGCAAACCGAAGCCAGGTGGTAAGATGATCTTCGGTCAATTGACCCATATCGTCTTCACCATCGGGCTTATCCCAACGAATCCAGGCGTACATGTGACCGTGGATACCATCGAGACCGTAACTCATCGAGGAATGGTCGTAATCGGTTTGATCGGTATCATGATAAAACCGGCCGTCATCAAAATGGTTTTGCAGAAGATGAACTCCCATCATCGAAATAAACCGTGCAGGCTGACGAAAAATCAGCTCATCCAGTCCTTCATGATGCTCGTACCAGTGCCCACGATGATGCATGTGGTAATGGTAAACGGAAGATGGATAATTGGAAAAACGGAAGGTTTCGTCCGCGCCGTCATTTACATCGTAGCTATGGTACAAATGGCCATCCTGATTGCTCATTTGCTGCTCCAGCCATTGGGTGAGATCAAGCCATTGCTCGGCGCGTTCACGCATGGGGTCTTCCAGTAAATCAGGACGATAGTTTTCGTGCCCCATTTCAGAGTCACGGGATATCGCCGAAGCAATATAAATCCCGTGAGCATAGTGGCTGAGATCTTTTAAGCTGAACTGTCCCTCTGGTTGATGCATTTCCGGAAATTCCGGCTCTTCTTCTACGAGTTCCTCTTCGGGTTGAGGGTCGGGATCATCGGTTGAGCAGGCGGTGAAGAAGAATAGGTTCAATAATAACAGCCAGGCTAATACATTTCGGGTACTCATCTGTAAATATTTTTTGGTTATAAATGTCCTGCAAGGCCTTAAAACCGGCTTATCGCACTTTAGAAAAGTAACAAACTTAGAATTCTGAAAAAATTTAAAGATTACGTGTTTGTACGAATTCAATGCTCAGTTTCACTCTTGGTTTCCCCCGACAACACCCGATTCAACACATTTTCCAATGGCTTCCTGCCCCCCAACTGATACTGCTCTGCCAACTTTGAAATTTCAAATTCAAATTCATCATCCGAGAGCATATCTTCTGAGGGTAAATAACCATTATCTCTCAGGAATTCTTCGATATCACCTTTTTTACTATTTCCGACACCCTGAATAGAAGTTACATTTTCAAGCAGCTTTTCCGGGTGACCATCAACATGATTGATCATCTCTTTAACCCCGTTAGCATTTTTCCCGAATGTTACTCCGCCCTCCTCTAAATCGGAAAATGCAACCGGGTACGGTCTGCCCCGCCGGTATAGTTGCAGCGCCTGATTCAGCAGCTTACCGATTTGCAATAACTCTTTTTTTTGATCTTCGGAAACCGAAGGTATCTCCAAGCCCTGACGTAGCCAGCTTTCCAACTTCCCCCATTTGGTGATACCCTGTGCCAGACACTCATAAAGCACCTCGGGATCATTCAAAATCATCCATAAAGGGATTTCTTCGGGATTTTGAGTGAGCGGATTGAAACCGGGCAACTCCAACTGCATCAAATACGCCTCATAGTCGGCATTTTGGGGTTGGGGAATACCTTTAACCAATTCCGTTTTCGGCGGTGCCGGATTCCATTCCACCGAAACAGGTGTCGGGCTGCCGGTTAAACTATGAATCGCCGGATCCTGCAGTCCGGCGTGTTTATCCGCGGCATCTTCCCAACGTTTGACTTCCTCTTCCTGAGCGGTGAAGTAAAATACCTGTCTACCCTCTTTTACCATTTCATGCAGGCTTTCCACGATGGCATCCGCCCGTCGGGAGTCGCTGACCGCCAACAGTTCATCAGCAAACAGCGGCAGTTGCAGGTTTTGCTCTTCTTTTTGAATAAAAGCCATTCGCACGGCAAGCAACAGCTGAATCCGCGTACCGCTGGATAACTGGTTTAGCTCCAGACCTCTTTGCGTTTCGACATCCTTTGCGCGAAACCCTTTGTCTTCACCGGATATCTCCAGCTCAAAACTGCCGTGGGTAAAGCGGCTGAAATTCCGGGCAGCAGCCTGAAAAACTTCCGGATAACTCTCACTTTTGTGCTGTTCCAGCATGAATTCTTTCACAAGCATTTTCATGTGCTGCCGGAGGTATTCGCTACGCAACCCGGCAAGATTCAAACGCGCTTTATCGTATGCGGCCCGCGCAGTTTCAAGGTCACGACCCTGCTCGTATGTGCGTATGTCGTATTCAATTTGGGTGATGTCCTTGCGAAGACCATCTACGCGCTTGCCGGCTTCGGCAAATTGGTCTTTTCGATTGATCAGAGTGGCATCATCCAGATCAAGCCACTCCCGTTCAAACTCCGGATATTGCTGAAGCTGCTCCAGAGCGGGTTCAATCTGTGCATCCAACTCGCGAATCTTATTTCGCAGCTCCTGATTCCGGTTGAAATCCTGCAGCAATACGTTCACCTGCTCACTATTGTCGCAGCCGGTCTTTTCTTTAATGTTTTGAAGATCAGACTCCAATTCTTCCAGTTCGCCTCTCAGTCGTTTGAGCGCACCGTCCGCTTCTTTGATGCTTTTGTTCAGGTAATCGAAAGTCGATTTGCGCTCTTTTATTTGTTCGAAAACCGGTTTTAACTCATCTTCTGAGAATGATTCCGTGACATAGCTTTCAAACTCCTGTTTCAGAGAAGATGCAATTGAAGTCCGTTGCTCCCGCAGTTCCTCCAACTCGTTTTTACCGGCTTCAATCTGCTCCGTTCTCTCTTTGATTGCCCGAACAGCTTCCATCATCGTGAGAAGGGTGATTTGAGCATGCTGATTAGGTGCAATACCGGTCTCTTTAATCAGACTTGTCCGCTCATCTTCGAGGGACTGGAGATCTTTTTCCAGTTTCTTCTTTCTGGACTGCAACTTTTCAAGCTCTTGAAGATACCGCTCCTTTAAACGGGAATCCGTCCGCATTTCGGAAAGCTTATCAAGTAAAGCGCTAACTTCATCTACAGTCCAGTTATCCGGTTGCTGTAGCCCGGTTTTTTGATATTCCTGCCGAT
Organism: Balneolales bacterium; assembly: GCA_007135115.1. Classification (GTDB taxonomy): domain Bacteria; phylum Bacteroidota; class Rhodothermia; order Balneolales; family Natronogracilivirgulaceae; genus SLJN01. The sequence continues at coordinate 9,463 of SLJN01000172.1, read as the reverse complement.
AAATCTCTGCTTTATCTATCCCGCTATTTTTCCTTCTAAACAAACCGATCAGCAATACGGTAACTCCCGCAACAAGACCTACTCCGGCGGCGATTAGCGAAAACGGAGCTACGGCGGCAGAAACGATCACCAAAGCAAGGGCCGTCCATACCAATTTGGGCGGGATACCAATCTCTTGATTCGTTGGTACTTCCTTCAGCCATTTACTCAGTTCATCAATCCCGCGTTGAAGCTGTTCCGGCGTAAACTCCGGCTTATCAACATCTCCATACTGTTCAATAGAGTTATTGATTTCAATTATTTTGTGCTCGGTGGAGTACCAATTACGCGTCCACTCGGCGAGTTTATTAATGTGGTCGGAGCTAAAGGTCACTTGCTCAGGGTCAACTTCCCAGTTGTACTCACCTTTTATAGATTGAAGTTTAGCACTGGCATCATCAATCTTTTCCCGAGTTTCTTTTACTTTTTGATCTACCGCCTCAAGCCTGCGGAGCTGTTCTTGCCAAACCGAAAGTTTATGATCCGGCACACCGTTTTCGGGAAGATGAAGCTGCCGAAGTTGCTCCCGATATCCTTCAATATTTTCTTGCTGAGTACCAATGTCTTTCTGTTTAGACCTGCATTGGTCCTCTAACTTTTTCATCTGCCCGGCTTCCTCACCGGTTAACCGATCCAATACTTCGGGCAGCTGCTCCCTTTCGGTCTGTTTCTCCTTTTTTTGCGCCTCCAGTTGCCGGATGCGATTCAGTTTATCAATCAACTCAGATTTACGCTGTGCTGATTGTGCCTGCTCCAGCTCTTTTTGCAGTTTATCCAGACCGTCCTTGCGCTCCGATAAATTTTTCTGTTTTTGCTCTACCTCTCTTAGAGCTTTGCGGGCATCTTCAAATTCCCTGTAAATGCTATTATTTTTTCTGGGCAGATCATCACCCGCCACAAGCTTCTTGACCGCTTTATTGATATCAATCCCGCCCATGACTTCCTGCCAGATCACACCTGCAAAATCCTGGTCATCGCTGGACAACAGGTCGGTCATCGACAAATCATAGAGCGTCGGATGTTCAGGAATCGGCAGACCGGGTATATCAACCGGCCTTCGATCTTTTTGAACGTCGAGGTATCCCCGTTCCCAGTTGATAAGGTAGTCCGAATCCAGTGCCTGATAGCTGCCCGTCAGCGAGAAACCCCTGGCTTGTTTGTATTGATCAAGCCATATCAGCGTTTTCATGGCCCTTGCCGTGGTCGTTTTACCGGAGGCGTTCGGACCAAAAATGATATTGAGGCCCTGACCGAATTGTAACTCATCAAGACCGTATGCAAACCCGGGCGCCGAGGAAATTTTGAGTTTCTGTATCTGCAAGTTACTCATCGCTGCATCTCCTCGGATTGTTTGCGCAACTCAGTGAGCCACTCCCTCGCCGCCTGCTTGAGCAGTTCTTCAGATTCTTCAGCAGTTACCGGCTCGGATGCCTCTTCATCCTGATCATCATGTATAGGTTTAAAAACATCATGCCGCAGCACTTTTTGCCGAACCTGCCCGGCTTCTTGCAGCAGCTCTTTTAGTGCGTCACTATTTTCGGGTTGATCTAATTGGATCAGTAATCTTGCCAGGATTCCTTCGAGGTTGGCGCGTTCCGCCATGCTCTCAAGGTTGGCCGGCGGCAGACTGGTACGATTCACAAATTTCCGGATGTAGATCGAGGGCGAACCTCCGATTTCGCGCTCTGTCTCGTCTTGTTGAAAATATTGGTCGATAGCATCGAAATGTGTCGGATCACCCGTGCAAATCACATCAATCACATTCCATTGTACCGGCGTACTCTGATCGCCTTTGAATTGCTGCATAACCCGCGATAGAAACTCACTTTTCCAATCTTCTGGCAGATCATCCAGGCTGATTTCAATTTCTTCATAGCGTATGGGTGAAAGGGGTATTTGTTCCGCATGAACACGACCATCAGATGCAATGTTCATCATCCAGGGACCGTGCATCCCGGTCTCATTGGCGTGAAGGGAGTGTGGTGATCCCGGATAGAGGATAAACGGACTTCCCTCCCGAACAACCTCCAGTTTATGGATGTGTCCGAGCAACCAGATCGGTCTCCCCGAGTCGATCAACTCTCTCTCCGAAACCGGGGCATATCTGGAATCGGGCGGACCGTTAAGATCCGTGTGCAGCAAGGTAATCGACAGACTGCCACCCGGCTCCGGCACCCCGGATGCTACGGGGTTGACCTGCAAATGTTCTTTGTCGAATGACCATCCCGCAATTTCAATACGGTTACCATCCCTGCATTGATGCTGCACCTGCTCCCACTGTCTGCCTTTGCCCAACAGCGAAAAACACGGGATTTCCGCCAGTATTTCATCCAACTGCGACAAAACCAGAGCATCGTGATTTCCGGCCACCGCGTAAACTTTGATGTCATTTTGATCCAACTGCTGCAGACCGGACTTCAGACTGTGCAAAGCCTCAAACCAGGCATTTTCCTTATCAATCAGATCTCCGGTGATGAGCACCGCTTCAACCTGATGCTCTATGGCCGTCTCAATCAACCGCTGCCAGCTGTGGGAGACCGACAATTGCGGATCGTTTATCTCCGCCGAAGGGTGAACCGTGCGTCGCCCCAGATGAATATCTCCGGTAACCAGAAACTTGTAACTCATTGCATATCAATTTTTGACTTTGCCCCTGATGATACATCCGTAGCCCTTAAAATACAAAAGCCGCTTTCCAAAAAAATGAAAAGCGGCTTTCGTTTAGAAATCAGAATTAATTAATAGGATTTCAGCACATTATTGTTCTAATGAAGCGTATCCAAGATCGGTAAGGACGGTCTCGAGCGTATGTATTACGCCATTTTCGGCTTCAATATCATTGAATGCAATGTTTACGCCTTCAACTTCGAGCATATCTCCGTCCCCTTCTATACTTAGAACATCACCGGATACGGTTTCAACTTCACCCATCTCGGCAAGTTCATCGGTTGTATATTCACCTTCGACAACGTGACCAGCCATGAGGTCTTCAAGTGCTTCCGGATCAGGGTTTACCAAAAGCTGTTGAACTTCTTCCGGTGCCTGCTGAAATGCTTCATCACTTGGGGCAAAAACGGTATACGGACCATCTTGCTGAAGCTCTTCGGTCATACCTGATCCCTCAAGTGCCGAAACCATGGCGCTTAGATTTTCAATAATCATGGTTTCAACTAAATCCATATCACCGATATCTTCACTTTCACCCATCGGATCCTGCTCTGGTTCTTCACCAGGCTGCGGAGCTTCTTGCTCACCGGCTTCAGGCATTTCTTCCATATCTTCCGGTGAAGTTTGATCCGGTTGATCTCCACCACATCCTTTCAGTAACAAACCGAAAGTGATAAAAACCACAGCGGTTAACACGCTAAATGAACTGCGAATCAGCATCATTAATTCCTTTTTGTGAATGTTCTATGAGTTCTGTTACTGAAACTCATTTACACCAATGGTAATTTCCCTCGAATGACCGAATTTACAACTCTTTAAATGCTTTAAAATTAGCAAGATGTTGATTTGGTAAGTCGACCATTTTTTAACAGGGTTGAAAGCATATTACTGGATAATTGGGGTAGGAACGATCCTTATAATTCATGAGGAACTCGCTTTTATCAAACACGTTTCAAATACACCTCAAATTCGTATCAAGTTCGTATCAAATTCGAATATTTACGTCTTTGATATGGCTTTGTACTGTATTTGATTTGGGTTTGATACCTGTTTAGATCAAAATTGGTGTATATAGCCCCTCTCCCTCATATCGGCGGCTTAGCTGCCAGGCACTCGGGGCTAAAAGCCCCTTTGAGTTAATTGATTGCCCCGTCTAACCGTCGATTAAAATCGACGGAAATAGATTGTTATTACTATACTTATGAACGGGTATTATATTCGCTCTGACTGGTGGGCTTTAGTTCAAAAAAGTTTTAGCTATTGCTCACAAAACAATTAAAATTAGTCCGGAGCGAAGCGGAGTGAAACCCGGGATAAATGCGACCTCCCGGCAGTAAGGCTCGATCCGCCGGCTGGCAGATCGAGGTTGCCCAAAGGCACCATCGCTCCGGCATTCGACTGTCCTATGCTTCACTACGGACTTTTTTAGGTGGATGTCCTCTTTTCATGTGCCAAAGCCCTTAAGCATTGCTTCTCATCTATTTCCGTCGGTTTTAACCGACGGAGTCGTTGCTCTCCCCCCTCTCACATCGGCGGCTTTAGCCGCCAAATGGTGTATTTGGATTTTTTTGATTTGAATAAAATCTGTCGAACACTACCGAATTTCTTAAATACCACCTATGAATTATAAAATCACTCCTGCTGCTCCGGTTCGGTGTCGGTATTCATCATTGTTACATTCGGAAAGCCGTAAGTGGTACCGAGGGCGGCACCAACACCTCCAATGATGAAATGGGAGGGCTCCATTATATTAGTGGTTGAGTAGAATGGCTCGGATTCCACAAGATTATTCACCAGCAGACTTCCGCCAAATCCGGCGAGCAGTCCAATGACCAATCCGGCTTCCCGGCTGGTGTGGGTGATACTGTAAATTCTGGTATTTCTGATGGCATTAAAGTCTTCCCCCGGTGAGGGACGATACATCGTGACAACGCTTGTTACCTGCACATCATAGCCGCGAACGTATTCATCTTCCGACAGATAAATACGATAGGGTTTGGGAAAAAAGAAAAACTGACTACTCCGGTAGGTCTGCCGGTCAGTATCCATATTCTGGACATGGAGCGTACGGACACAGCCGGCAGAAAGCATCAATAACAGGATACATCCGAATACCGGTATGATCAGCCTCCCGGTATCAATCACGGCAGCTCGTATTCTTCCGGAGGATCTACCTCATGCAGATATCGCACAAAGTGATCCCAGGTTCGCCGGATATGGTACGGCTCGCCGGAGTATCCGTGGCCGCGGTTCGGCATCACAATGAGATCAAAATCTTTGTTGTGTTCGATCAACTCGTTGATAACCTGCTTGGTCATATTCGGATGCACGTTGCTGTCCATCGTACCATAGGAAATCAGAAGATCGCCTTCCAGGTTTTCGGCTACTGCCGGGTTGCCTTGATTGTCGTAGGTATCACCGTCTTCGGTTTCTTCCCGCAAGCCCTGGAATTTTTCGCCCCAGTAGTAGGTGTAACCGGTGTTATCGTGATTGCCGGCGCTGGATACACCCACATGGAAGAAGTCAGGATGACGAAACAGTGCGGCGGCAGTAGCATATCCCCCACCCGAGTGACCATAAATGCCTACGCGGTCAAGATCAATCCAGTCGTACCGATCGGCAAGTTGCTCCATGGCATATTTTTGATCGGGCAGTCCGTTATCGCCCATATTGCCCTGATAGGCGGTGTGGAACGACTTGGTTCTGAGCGGACTGCTTCCCAAAGCATCGATTTGAACCACAATGAAACCCAGCTCAGCCAGCGCCTGCGCAAACCCTCGCGACGGTGTAAACGATCGTGTACCAATACTTCCGGACTGCGGTCCCGGGTAGATGTGATTGATGATCGGGTAAGACTCATTTTCATCAAAATCGGAAGGCTTGAACATCAACCCGTACAGATCGTATTCGTCGTTGCGGTCTTTCACGGTAAACGATTCAGGGGCATGCCAGATGGTTTCCTCTTCGAGTAATTCTGTATCCGCCTGTTCCAGCTCTAAAAGTTCATTTCCGGTATCATCACGCAGTGCAATGGTCTGGGGGGTTGTAAAATCCGACCAGGTATCGACGAAGTAATCTCCGGAGGGTGACAGGGAGATATTATGATTACCCTCTTGTTCGGTCAATGTCTCAACTTCTCCGCCATCCATGCTAACGCGATATAAGTGAATGTGGTAGGTGTCGTGATCCGGATTTTTGCCGGCTCCGGTAAAGGTGATCTCACGGTTATCCTCATCTACTTTCAGGATATCCACAACATTCCACTCCCCTTCGGTGATGCGGTTTTTCTGGTCACCGGTTTCCAGGTCATGCAGGTAGAGATGGCCGTATTCATCTTTACGGGTAAACCAGATGAATTCGTCGGTCTGCTCCAATACGCGCCAGTTGGGAATACCTCTGGAAGTCAGATTAGATTCGAAAAAGGTTTCCGCGGTTTCTTCATAGATATCGGTAACCTCACCGGTTTCCGGATCGGCAATACGTAAGGTCACGGTCTGATAATCGCGGGAGGTGGAGACAAAAGCGAGTCGGGAGGCGTCTTCATTCCATTCGTTATCCGCCCAGTCTCGACCGCGCTGCAACCCACAGCAGTTGGAGGTGCGCTGATGGTCAGGTTCTACATCGAGCCAGGTTTTGCTGCGATCTTCGACATCGATGATGACACGTTCGAGCCGGGGCACTTCATCGTCATCATCACCGGGTAGCGCATACGGCCAGGAATCGAGTACCGGACGACCTTCTTCCATTTCCAGCAGGTGCATTTCGGGCACATCGCGCTCATCCTGTCGAAAAGTTGAGATGTGACTGCCGTCATCTGACCAGTATAAAATCGGCCAATCCGCACGAAACCAGCCCTGAGAGTTGGTTGCAAAACCGTGGCGATACTCGCCCTCGGTTGTGAGCTGCACATCTTCCTCTTCTTCGTGATCGTAGACCCACAGATTCCAGTCATCAATGTAAGCGGAATAACGCCCATCCGGAGAATCGACAGAATGGGGAACTGAGCGTTTGGGCTCGCCGTATTCTTCACAGGCATAGGTATCTAAATCACACTGCCATATCACATCATCGCCGGTAAAAGTTAAGCTGCTGCGGTCGTCTTCGATCTCAAGGTTGTCGAGAGGTAAGTCGTAAGGCTCATACTCGCGTTCGGTGGCTTCTTTGATCGCTTCGGCCAGACGCTCATGGTCAAAAGCCCGCTCCCTGACTTGATCGTGAGGATTGACCCAATAGTAAATCTCACCTTCTCGGTCAGAAACCTGGTACCAAAACTGGTCATCATCGGTCCAATTCGGACTGATGGAATTGCGAAAGACTTTATCAGAGAGATTCCAGCCCATCAGTGAAGCAGCGCGGTCATAATCTTCTTCGGTAATCGAAAATTCCCGGGGTTCCTCTTCATTCTCCTCGGGAGCGGCTACCTCTTCGGTGGGACCACATGCCATGACAATCAATAGCAGAGATAAATAGCCCGATAAAAACTGTAGAAAACGACTCATGAGATATCTTGTTAAATGGAACGGGTGTCGGAGGGGTACATCATCAAAGACCAACTCCCGCAAGTTTATATGCGGATATAAAATATAAATTGGTTTCGCAAGATTGAAATGCTTTTTTGAGTGGGGGTAACCGCAGGGGACGCGGAGGGATTACGCGGAGGGACGCTGTGTGGGATGGGGTTTGGTTGTTTGTCTGTTTAGTGTTTGACTGTTTAGTGTTTGACTGTTTATCTGTTGGATATTCTCGATAACCATTTTCTTTCTTAAACATTCTCTGTGAATCCCTGTGTCCCCTGTGGTTAACCCACAAATTCACTATGCTCTCCTCTGCGCATACCTCAGCGTCCCCTGCGGTTCCCCACCCGTTTTCGATTGGCTGTATTTATGTACATTTTACTTGGGCTTGATTTTATCCACCTCTAAAATGATTTCTTATGAAAGACCACCAATTCACGGCTTATTTGCTTCTGCGGGTTTCTTTTGGTTTGATGCTTTTTACCTACGGCTTTTCCAAGTTTTTAGGTGGTATTGAGAATTTTGCGGCGGGGTTGCAAGAGCGGTTCGCCGAGCAACTCCCCTCATTGGTTGTCACCCCTTTTGCCTATGCGCTCCCTTTTGCTGAATTAATTATCGGATTCTTCATCATTTTCGGTTTGCGCACCTACTATTCCCTCGTTCTCGCAGCAACCTTGATGATCATACTCACATTCGGCGCCGTTATGGAACCCAGTCCGGATACAGTCGCCAATAACATGCTTTTTGCCTTCATTGCATTTGTTCTGATCTGGAAACTCGATGCCGACGAATGGAGTGTAGACCGCAAATTCCTGACCTGAGGGGTAACCGCAGAGTGCGCAGGGGATTGCGCGGAGGGCGCTGTGTGGGATTGGGGTTTGGTTGTTTGACTGTTGGATTTTGTTACTCAATTACGAAGAGATTTTTCACCTTTTTGAACTCTGTGAAGCTCTGTGTCCCCTGTAGTTAACCTATTAATTCACTCTGCTCTCCTCTGCGCATACCTCAGCGCTCTCTGCGGTTCCCCACCCAGGTTTTAACGGCTTTGGACATTGCGGGGCTGAAATTATGGCCGCCTTCGACCCAGGTCATTTCGGCGTTGTAGCCGTGTTTGCGTAAATCCTGAATGCAGGCTTCCTGTTGATCGCCTTTCACCGAGCCATCTTCCCTACCGTGAATGGCAGCAATGCCAAGCGGCTTTTTCTGAGTAGGTGGCCGGTCGTTAAGCAGTTCGGTTTTGATGCGCCCGCCACAGGCCGCCAGATAATCCGGAGGCTCTTCCCCCAACATCGCCCAATAACCGCCGAGATAGGCACCCATGGAAAATCCTATGACCACAACTTCTGCTATTTCATGTTCACCTTTGACATCTCGTACCACCGACTCCACCAAGTTTGTTGATTTAGCCAGTTCGGAGGCAAAATCAGAATCGGGTCCGTCGTAGATGTACCAGGCATAACCGCGGTTGGTCATCCCCGGTCTCGGTAGCGGATATGGCCCTTGGATAAACAGGTGGTACCCTTCCAATTCGTGCAAATTTTGAGTTTTGTCGCGGAAGGTTTTGATGTTTTCGCCGTAGCCATGCAGATACACGTAAAGCGGGACGGCATCTATTGAGGAACCAGTCTTGAATAATGACCATTGTGCCTGAATCTCAAAAGGTGTGGAACTGATCTGTTGCAGAATCAATTAAAATGCGTTTGGGTGGATATTTTTTGACCTTATCGTAATATAAACGGGGTGTGGTATGGGTCAAAAGGTAAAAATGGGTGATGGTTTTTAGTGGAATTGAACCGCGGATGCACTCGGATTGAGCGCGGATTTTTTGGGATGAATCGATTTTGTAGTTTGATGCACAACTTTAAATCACATAGCCCCTAATGGTTTGCAACTCATCCATTTCCGTCGGTTTCAACCGACGGTTTACCGGCCTCCCCCACCTACACACACTGCGGCTTTAGCCGCGAATTTGCGGGGCTAAAGCCGCTTTTGATTGATGGGGAGCCCAGCTCAACCGTCGATTAAAATCGACGGAAAATGATTGTTTATTGTTGATTTATGGTTGTGGTTTCGATGTCCTCAACAGATTGGCTGCATTGCAATTATGTGATGTATAGCACCCATGAAATTCCTGTTCTGGAATTAAGTCCGGATCCGCCGGCTGTGTCTGTTGCACAACTCATTTAAAATAGAATTTTACAACTTTATGTTGTCAATGGTGTATTACTAATAGTAATATTATT
>SLJN01000058.1 GCA_007135115.1 Balneolales bacterium | reverse complement strand
TTGCATACATCCACCAATTCGGGGTTTTTCTTGCGTTGATGTTAGCCGTTATAGCTGCCGGTTATGCCGCCGGTCAGCAGAGAGCTCTTGTGCCGGCTTTGTTGTCGTTAACCTTGTTGGTGATAATGTGTGCGCCGCTATCGTTGATGCTATCGGAATTAACCGGTGTCGGTAACTCTCCGGGTGAATTACTTTCGGAAATGTTTTGGTCGTTTTCTTCTATAACTGCAATAGCTAAGGGATGGATTTTCATGTTAACCGGTTTAGGTGCCGTGTTTGCCGGCACTCGAATATTCCTGTCAAAAGGGGAGATCCAAAATCAGCAAATTCATATAACGGGTTTACTATTGGGCGGCTGGATTTTAATCGTATTAGTAGCCGGCACGATTGCATCCTTATTTAACATTCCTGTTTCCGCACATGAGGTATTATTGGCTATATTACCGGCTGTTATCCTGGTTTGGGCGGCTGCAGTTAAAGTGTTGATGAATAATCCACAGTTTTTTCTGCGAACCGGAATTGCTGTGGCGTTTATTTTGATGTTACATTCAGCCTGGCAATTATTCCGTTTATAATAAGCTTCGCCAAAGGGTTATTTTACTGAGATCTGTATCTGCAAGAAAACTCATGATGCAATTTGAAAACAACAGGTAATTAAGGCAAGTCAGTAGATTAAGAAAAATTGGGTACTTGGCTCCATTAGTTGCTTTTAACCCAACCTGAATTACCGAATATACTACAGAAATTAGATCAAATATTGAAATTTTTTAAAATAATACCTGTTTTCTTACGAGATTAGCCTTTTTCTTACAGGCACTAATTATCATCTATGTTGTCTCATATAAATTAAATGCTCCCATCATGAAAGATCGATCACAAGCTGAAAACCTGCTCGAAACATGGATAAAAAATGATGCCCTTCAATACCACTGCAGGATGGTTGCCGCCGCAATGGATGCTTATGCGCGAGAGTTAGGAAAATCGGAGGATGAAATCGAAAAGTGGTGGCAAGCCGGACTGCTGCATGATCTCGACTGGGAAGCCTACCCGGATGAACATCCCAATAAAGCCGTAGATGAAATCTTACCGGAACACCAGGTTGATGAAGAAGTTATCCAGGCGGTTAAAGCCCACGCACCGGACCGCACCAATACCGAGCCCACCTCTGAGTTGGACCGATACTTATTTGCTTGTGATGAAATTTCCGGGTTCATGAACGCGGTTGCCCTTATGCGCCCCAATGGGTTTGATGACATGAAGCCGAAATCAGTCAAAAAGAAGCTCAAAGACAAGCAGTTTGCCGCCAATGTACCTCGCGATGATATCTACAAAGGCGCCGAGCTGATTGAAACTTCACTTGATGATCACATCATGTTTTTGGTTGATATTTTTAAACGAATGTAGCATTCATACAAAATCAAAATCTTCAAAATGTATTCGGTTTTTCGGGAAATTTCTGTCTTTTAGCGCTTTCAGGATGTGACGTCTCATTGCACGGGGACCGCAAATGAAGATTTCCCGCTCATCAAGTTTTGGAATTTTTTCCACGTTAATAAAACCTTCCCGGTCTGCTCGGATATAGTGTACCAGAAAGCTTGGCATTTGCGATGCCAGCTTTTTATAGATATTGGAATAGACAATATCATCAACGGAGTTTACACAATAATAAAAATCGACTTTCAGGTCATCACGCGGAGCAGAAAGGAGTTCATTAACCCAGCAGAGAAAAGGAGCTACGCCTACGCCACCCGCAATCCAAACCTGACTACGTGTTCCTTTTTGATAATCAAAACATCCATAAGGGCCTTCAAGATAAGCCATATCTCCGGTTTGTAAATTCCGGTGCAATGCTTTGGTATAATCTCCGAGAGCTTTCACCATGATTTTAATATCACCTCGTTGAGTGTACTGTGTAACAGTAAATGGGTGATACTCCCGGGAAAGTCCACTGGTGCGGAATGAAAAAAAGAAATACTGACCGCTTTTAAATGCTATCGGGTTCTGGTTTGGAGTCAATTCAATTTCGAGAATATTCCTGGTAGGCCTATGAAGGCCTGTTACCTGATAGGATTTTTTTGAAGTCATAAACCCAAACAGCACAGTTTTATATACCCATGCACCCGTTCCTGTTACTGATAACAGTACCAAATAAGCCATAAGTGGCGGGTTGGAAGAAAAAGATAAATCAAGATAAAAAATGTGAAGGGCACCAAGTACAATAAACACTCCCATAAACTTGTGGGTAATCTTCCAGTGGTGGTATGGCAGCTTTTTAAGAAATGTTGCGATAGTTAAAAGAATCACCCCCCAAAGTGCATAGCTGCCGAGATTAATCTCAAACCTGCGATGTACCGGAAGCAGGTACCATAGAATGCGCCCGCTATCTTCCGGAATCCACCTGACGGCCAACAAAATCGGGTGAAGGATCAACAAAATTACTGCTGTTATGGCCATGATATGATGGGTATGATACATACGATCAAGCCCGCCAAATGCATTTTCAAGGGATTTAATCCGAGCCGCCAAAACAAAACTTAAAGCAAAACAGGAAAAACCGACCAGCGATGTTAGCTGACTCAAGTAAACCGGTATAGGTTTTATGTTATGCCGTAGAGTAGTTTCAGGAAAAGAAATAAACCACAATGGAATAACAAGTAATGCCAGCATCCAGAAAAGCTTAGGACCAATTCTGTTTAGTTGCATAATCGGTACTCACGGATTGGTGAATGAAGAGCATCTTGAATTTCACTGTAATTCATTTAATGCAAAAAATTTATATGATAAATTTGTAACAATACTACCACAGCCTGCGTAAACTTCCGGTGATTAATCATTAGCTGGATAACATGATGAGGCTGTACATTTTACTTTTATCGGTGATTTTTCTCTTCCTTCCACTAAAGGCCAAGAGTTTAGGTTCCAATTTTGACACACCTTCTTATTCCGAATCCCATAATACCAACAGCGGACCAACCCGCACCGAAACCTTCCGGGTGGATGGTCCCGTAGATCTGGAAGTTATTACCCGCGGGGGTTGGATTGAAGTGCAACGCGGTCCCTCGGATGAGGTTAAGGTTGAAATGTTTGTTGACCGGTCCTTTAGTT
>SLJN01000129.1 GCA_007135115.1 Balneolales bacterium | reverse complement strand
CCTGAAAGCACTTCATGATAACTCCTATGCCATCGACCATCGCTACATGATCTCTGCTCGCCTGCCGGATGGTTCAGAAAAATTTGCCCTGAATGAGCTTTTGTTCGCCCGCGGGGCTACGGCTTCCATGGTTACCCTTATCGCCGAGTATGACGGGAACCTGATCAACAAATATTGGGCGGATGGATTGATTGTTTCGACTCCCACCGGATCTACGGCGTATAACCTATCGAGCGGCGGGCCGATTGTGATGCCACAGACCAACGTAGTCATTCTGACCCCCATTAACCCGCATACACTGACAACCCGCCCCTTGGTGGTTCCGTCGGACCGGGAGATAAAAATTAAGGTGGATCCGCCCGGTCAGGACACCCTGTTTTCCAACGACGGTCGGGAGTATCGGATCGAAGAGGAAAACAAAGAGTTTACGATAAAACGCACGGATTTTACCATCAATTTAATTAAATTACAGTCTCATAATTATTTTCAGACGTTACGAACTAAACTAATGTGGGGTATGGACTTCCGTGAAAAGAAGTGACCCACCGACATTATTCAATTAATCATTCAACAAAAATATTTACGCTTATGAAAATCACAGTCGTAGGAGCCGGAGGAAACGTTGGCTCAACAGCCGCACTGACCATTGCACAGAGAGATTTTGCTAAAGAAGTGGTTATGGTCGACCTTGAACGCAAGGATGGAGACAAAACCCTTTACCCGTCCAAAGGTCGTGCTCTGGATCAGTGGCAAACCGCACCTATTCATAATTTTGACACCAAATTAACCGGAACCTCTGAGTACGGTCCCACCGAGGGTTCCGATATTTGCATCATTACAGCAGGTGTACCACGTAAGCCGGGTATGAGCCGGGACGACCTGCTCCAGATCAATGCTGATATCGTGAAAAAAGTAACACATCAGCTTCTGGAAAAATCACCCGAAGCCATCATCATAGTGGTATCCAACCCACTCGACTTGATGACTTATATTTCTTACAAGGAAAGCGGTCTGCCGATTGAAAAAGTCATGGGTATGGCCGGTATTCTTGACACTGCCCGCTACAAAGCATTCCTGGCCGAAGAGCTCGAGTGCTCTCCAAAAGACATTCAGGCGCAACTTCTGGGCGGACACGGCGACACCATGGTTCCCCTGCCGCGCTACACCACGGTTTCCGGCATCCCGGTAACCCAGCTCATCGGCAAATCCAAGCTGGATGAAATCATTGAACGCACCAAAGTTGGTGGCGGCGAGTTGGTTGGTTTGATGGGAACTTCAGCATGGTATGCTCCGGGCGCAGCCGCCGCGCAAATGGCAGAAGCCATCGCCCTGGATCAAAATCGTATTTTCCCATGCTCAACTTATCTGACCGGACAGTACGGGCTCAATGATCTTTGCATCGGTGTCCCGGTGAAACTGGGTCATGGCGGAATCAAAGAAATCATTGAAATCGACATGGACAGCGACGAGAAAAAGCTGATGGATGAATCAGCCGGCCACATCCAAAAAGGCCTGGAAGATCTGAAGCGTATTCTCGCTGAATAAGTATCTTTTGGCTTTATCTCAATTGAGCCAGCCCTGTGTTCGTATCGGACGCAGGGCTTTTTTTATAAATGATGTAGTCGGAATACAATGAATTGAGTCTATGCACAGTCAGGCTTAATCCGCACAAATGCTCGAATAACAATCAATTCAACAACACAATTGAGCCGTTTAAAACCATAGCATATCCCACCCACAAAATATAAGGGGTCATCAAAATTGCTGCTTTTATGTCTACTTTGTAGAAATAGCGGGTTGTGATGAGGATGGCCGCCAGCAGAATCAGAATTTCAACAAGTGCGGCTGGCGGGGATTGCATCCCGAAAAATAAAAACGACCAGGCCACATTGCAGATCAGCTGAACGCCATACCAGACCAGTCCGGTTTTAGCGGCGGTGATTTCATCCTTTTTAAGCCAAACCAGCCAGGCAGCAATAGCCATTAATGTGAATAAAAGAGGCCATACAATAGGGAAAGCACTGTCAGGCGGCGTAAACCCCGGTTTAGTTAGCTCCCGGTACCAGGTATCAATCTGGGGTACGGTTGCCAGCGAACCAAGCAGACCGGCTCCCTGAGCGAGTAGGATGGAAACCAGCAGCGCGGCAATGTTTCGTATTGTATTTTTATTCATGCTTTAATCAACTACCATGGACTATAAAAATACGTTTGTTTAAGTAGAATTATAAAAGTAGACTAAAAAAAGATGATATGTCTGCTTTTTTTAAACTTCTTATTCAGCAATACAGAAATTGTTTCAAACTTGTAGCACCTTATGACTCAATTACCAAACGATCAGCATACTCCGAAAGCCTCCGATGACGGCTCTTTAACGGTGTACTCCCGAAAGTTTGATCAACACTTTCACTCTCCAAAAGGTGCGATCATGGAGAGTCGTCATGTTTTTTTTGAAGAGCCCGGCCTGCTTATTGATCTGCAAAAGAGGTCCCATCTAAAAATAGCTGAAACCGGATTTGGTACCGGACTGAACCTTTTGCTACTGGCCGAATATATTGAAAACCTCAACTGCTCCTTAAAAATCGATTACTACGCTGTTGAAGGCTACCCCATCTCAGCAGAACTGGCTGATAAACTCAACTATCATCATCACCTTGACCATGCCTCTGCTTTACCTCGTCTATCGGATGTATTTGCAGATTTAAAGCCCGGCATCAACAAAAAGCAGATTACCGATTGCATCACCTTAACCCTTTTTATCGGAACTTTTGAAGAATGGCAGCTGCCGGATAAATCCATTGACTACTTCTTTCACGACCCGTTTTCCATTGAAGTAAACCCGGACGGCTGGACGGTAGAGTTGTTTTCAAAGCTTATGAAAGCTGCCGAATATCACGCTACGCTCACCACTTACTCAGCAGCCGTTAAAGCCAGAGCCGCGATGGCCTCTGCCGGATGGCAAGTAGCAAGTGCACCGGGAGCGCTCAGCAAACGTGAAATGACCATCGCTTCACCGGATGCTTTTCAACTGAAAGGTTTCAAGTTGGTGAATAACGCTAAACTACGCCAACGGTATGATGAGGAGTTTTCCAGGCAGGCCTAACTCGTGTCTGT
>SLJN01000403.1 GCA_007135115.1 Balneolales bacterium | reverse complement strand
TGGAGGGGGATGTCTCTAAAGTGAAGGAGCTTGCTGAGATCGCAGATCGGTATAATGCCATGCTCATTGTGGATGAGTCACATGCAGTTGGAGTTTCCGGAAAAGAGGGCAGAGGTTTGGCCTGGGAAGCCGAAAATGCAGATATCATCATAGGCTCACTTTCCAATGCGCTGGGTGGATTTGGGGCATTCGTTGCCTGCCGTGATATAATTCGAAGTTTCCTGATCAATTATTCTCCGGGTTTTCGATATACTCCAGCACTGCCTCCATCGGTAGCCGGTGCCGCATCCAAAGCCATTGAACAGGTTAAGGGCATGGATAGCGACAGAGAGAAACTCGAAGAAATCTCTGACAGGTTACGCGTCGGAATTCGAAAAGCCGGTTTTGATATACCTGAAAAGGGCAGTCAGATTGTACCGTTGCCACTTCAAGATGAAAAGCAAACTATGGAAACCATTGATATGCTCCGGGACAATGGGTTTTTAGCGACTCCGGTGATTCCTGATGATCAGATCCGGAAGTCTTGTAAAGTGCTTTTTTCGCTATCTTCTCAACTCAAGAAGAAAGATATTGATGACCTGATTAAAATTATTAATACCATTGAACCCCCGAATTCTTAACTCGAAATTATTTTGATAATACTTCAACACGGTTGGGGATTTGATCATCACACTTGGGACAATTGGTTAGAGGAAATTCAGCAACAAGATGAGCTGATGTTGGCTAACCGTGGGTATTTTCAGCAAACACCGGCAGATTATTCTCTGAAAGAAAAGTTGCAAACCCATACGGCTATTGTCCACGGTTTCGGACTACACCTGCTGCCATTGCGACTGCTTTCAGCTCTTCAAAAACTGGTGATTATTTCGGGGTTTGATGAATTTCATCCGCAATCCTATTCAGAAAGGGTCCAGTCCGAGCGCATGGTGGAGCGAATGCTTAAGCAGATCGAACGTAGTCCTTCCGTTGTGCTTCAAGAGTATCGCCGCTCAGCCTTTTACCCTTTAATCCCCGAAGAACAAAGCACCCGGACCTTTAACACGCATCTGCTATTCGAAGATCTCTCCTTGCTCAACCGCTATAAGCTACGACCTCACTTGCTCAAGAAAATCCCCGAGATAATTATTCTGCATGGCGAGCGCGACAAGTTGGTACCGGTTCGGAAAGCTGAGTATCTGCATCAGCTTCTTCCCGGAAGTAAACTTGCCATAAACGATGAGGCGGGAAATATGCTGCCTGTGACGCATCAGGAATGGTGCTTAAGAACTATTTATGATAAAAATTAGATGATATTCGGAAGGGGTGACAATACGCTGTCACTCCCGCTTCTTACATTTGGTTAAATCAACCAAATGGAGGAAATTATGTCGCAACTCATCCAGTCTTTTCGATCAACCGGAATCATTACGTTTAAACCGGGATGGCAAAAGCAAAGCAGAGGCAAATCCAAAAACCTGGCCTTCTATGTGGCGGGTCTAAAATACCATTCCGCACAAAATTTGGTTTGGGACCTCATCCCCGGAGAACCGGTAAAGCTGGTCTTCGAGCCTAATAACCCTCACGACTCTCAAGCCGTTGCCATATACATCCGTGGCCGGAAGACCGGCTATGTTCCGGCAGCCCGGAGTCGCCAGATAACGGCATTGATCGAGCGCAATCCCATCATGACTGCTCGTATCTGGGACGTGCATCCCAAAAGGCCCGCATGGAAGCAAATTAAGGTGAGGTTGGAAATGGTGTGCTGAGGCTGAGGTAGGTGAGTGACCGAAATTCGTACATCCCAAATCGTATATGTTTTGACATCAGCATGAAGTTGACTTACAGATATGCCCGGGAACGCTGCAATGATTGAAATTTGCATTATCCTCCGGATTGACGACCTACGATATACGATTTGTGATTGGCGATTTTTTGGGCCATCCTGAAACAAGATTAGCCAAAGAAATCAGAAGTGGTCCAAACCGTATTTGCTGATTTTGGCATAAAGAAGCCGGCGGTTAATTTCGAGCATTTCTGCTGCTTTCGACTTATTGCCGTTACAGCGATCAAGAGCTCGACTAATGAGATCTTTTTCCACCGATGCTATGATTTCATTAAACGGTATACGATCAGCATCTTCGGTATCGATTAGATCAGACAAGGCTGTGCCGTTATCTGCAATTTTCTGAGATGTAGAAAGGGGAAGGGAGTCCAGTGTAATCAAGTCACCCTGGGCCATTACTAATGCTCGCTGAACAACATTTTCAAGCTCACGAACATTACCCGGCCAATCGTGAGCCTGTAACTTGTTCATGGCATCATCGGAAACCAGTATTTCCCGGGAGGGCATATATCGCTTAAGAAAATGTTTAACCAGCTGAGGAATGTCCTCCGGGTGTTCACGAAGTGCCGGAATTCGAATAGGCATGACTTCAAGCCGGTAGTATAAATCTTCCCGGAACTTGCCTTCTTTTACAAGCTGCTCGAGGTTTGCATTGGTGGCTGCAATGATCCGTATATTGGTGGTCTTGGTTGTTTCACTTCCAACAGGCTCAAATGTACGGTTTTGTATGATCCGCAAAAGTTTGACCTGAGTTGAAACCGGCATGCTGTTGATTTCATCCAGAAATATGGTTCCGGAATCGGCGAGTTCAAATCGGCCGGTTCGTTTTTTGACAGCTCCGGTAAAAGCGCCTTCCTCATGGCCGAATAGCTCGCTTTCCAATAACGGCTCAGGAATTGCGCCACAGTTAATCTTAATATAGGGTTTATCAGCCCTGGGAGAGTGTTTCTGTATGATGTCGGCTACCACTTCTTTACCCGTTCCGCTCTCACCCTGGAGTAAGACGGTTGTATCTGTTGAAGCTACCTTGCCGACCAGTTTCAAAATGTGTTTCATGTTCTGGCTGCTACCCACGAAACTGTCGTCGGACTCAGGAACAGGCGTACCATTGATTTTTGCTGAATCGGAAACGGATTTAGTTTTCTTTACCTGAAGGTGCTGATCAAGTCCGCGTTTGATAGTGTCTAAAAATTCATCGATATCAAATGGCTTTTCGATATAGTCAAAAGCACCGGCTTTCATCGTTTCGATGGGGTAGTCGCTGATGCCAAACGCCGTAAATACTATAACCGGGGTTTCCGGAAGTTGCTCTTTGATCAACCGAAGGGCTTCAATACCGTTGCGCTTGGGCATTTTAATATCAAGCAGGATGAGGTCAGGCTCATGAGAGACCGCCAACTCAAACGCACTGTTGCCATTTGAAGCTTCAATAAAATTGTAGCCTTCATCCGATAACAAATCGATAATATTAGCTCGCATGGCTGCCTCATCATCAGCAACCAATATCAAAGGGGAGTGGGTATTATCCGTAACCATATTAATTGGCGGAATTTCCGTAGGGCAAGCGTATGATACAAACCGTTCCTACGGTTTGATCGGTATGAGAATCAACTTCAGATACGGTTTCTGTATTCCGGTGAGTGTTTCCAGTATATTGAGGTTTAAATGATTCAACAGTTCTAATCAAATTGTATTTCGACCCTCCTTCATAAGCATCTTTTTCATCTGAAAGACCTAATGACCGTAGTTCTAAAGAACCTCCATGTGCTTTGATTATTTCATAAGAAATCGAAAGACCCAGGCCGGTCCCATCATCTTTGGTGGTAAAGAATGGATCAAAAATTTGAGTTTCTATCGCACGAGGAATGCCTTTCCCGTAGTCGCGAATAGAAATAACGGCATACCCGGATTCTTCTCGCATGGTTTCAATATCAATTTTCGACCAGTCATCGGAGGACTCAACCGCATTTTTCAAAACATTCATCAGTACCTGGTCAATGGCATTAGGGTCGACTTCTACCAAAGGTAATTTTTTGTATAAATTTGTTTGAATTGAAATGCTGCGTTCAGGGTATACTTCTTTCACCCAATCGGTTTTATATCTAATTAATGCATTCAGATCAACCGGCTCTGAGAATTTGCCGACCGGTTTAGTCATTAGCAACAATCGTTTAACCAGCTGTGAAACCCGTTCAATTTCGGTATGAACAATCTGCAAGGACTCATCTGTAACTACCAGGTTTGTTCTTTGATCTTCCGGTAATTTATTAAAACGGCGCTCCCAAATCTGAAGCCTGGATTTGATAATGGAAATCGGGGTGTTAATTTCGTGGGCAGCTCCTGCAACAAGGTTTCCCAATGTTGCCATTTTTTCTTTCTGATAGAGCTCCTGCTGTAATTGTTTGCGCTTGTTTTCCTCTGTTTGGCGAGAGTCCATTAATTCGTTGATGGATCGATTAATAATGCCCGTAATACCGATACGCTTAGGAAGTCGGTAGGAAGGATCATTTTTCATCTTGCTCAAACTGGTTTTTAAGTCTTGGAGGAGACTTTTTAAATACCAGGTGATATTGAGAGCGATGACAAACCCAATTAACGTTAGGCCAACTGTTAAGAAAAATGTACGCCCTGTAAAATTGTGACCAGCCGTTAGTTCTCGTTCGATATGTCTTCGGGTCCAGACTGCACCTATGGTTTCATCACCGGCTTTCAAAGGTTTTGTTGAGAGTGGGAAAATTGCAGGATCAAAACGGTGTAACTCTGTAAAATTTTTGTCTTCAGAGATTGAATTGAGCACCTGATCACGAATAATATTATAGGAGCGAGGTGGTGGACCGAAGGCAGGTTTAGGCTCTTCCAGGTCAGGAAATCCATACCCGATAAACTTATCCAATTGGTAGAAATAAATACCGCCTTCAATTCTGTCGAAGCGATCGAGCACCTCGCTAACCTTCAGGGATAAAAGAGAGTCTGCATTGCGCTCTTCAGCCCGGGTAATGGCACTTTTATCTTTAAGATGCTCATCCCAAATGTGCATCATTTGTTGATTTGCTTCATTGGCAAGAGTATTAGCCGCAGCATCAGTAATGGATTTATAAGTAGAGATGATTTCTTCGGCACCCCTCTGATTGTCATAATGCAGATATCCTACCGAAGCTGCGATAAAGACAACCAGCAGCAACGCAAATGCATAATATTTAAAAGAGACATTCATATTTAGTTTTTACTCATGAAGATAGAATAAGCTAAGATGCTCACTTGCATAAAATGTGCCTATATAAATTCAACAGGGCTGGGTGCTTATTTATCTCTTTCTTACTGTTTTAAAATAGCACAATAGTGTTCGCTTTTATCACAAAGTAATTGTAATGAAATGTTACAAAAATTACACCCATATACAACAATAGGGCTTTTAATCATGATTATTAATTAATGGCACAGCTATTGTAAAATTTTAGGATGTGTTAGTAAGCACGAGTAAAAGTGTGGGAAGCGCAGTTATCCATTCGTGCAATTGCAAACAGATTGAATCCAATCAGTAATCTTCTAATGTCTTGTTAGACTCCCTTAATAGTCTTAAAACACTAAAGTTATGGAGCCGCAAGGTAATAGATTGCACTTGTATACAAACCACATCTAATCCATATCAATGAAAATGTCTATGAACTTGATTTACAAAACCCTTTTATCGCTGACGTGCATTTTGGCAGGTTTAGGTTTTCAGGGTACTTTGGTATTCGGAAGTATTTCGGAAGCCTCATCCCCAGCTGCCCAGGACGAAGGCAGCATTGTTGGGCAATTGACAGACGCTGAATCCGGGGATGATTTGATTGGTGCTACTGTTCGAATTGAAGAAACTGAGCAGGGTGCAGCTACTGATTCCCAGGGAATGTTTGAAATTTCATCGGTGCAGCCAGGTTCTTATACGCTCTATATCAACTATATAGGATATCAATCCAAACGTGTTGAGTTTGATATTGAAGCCGGCGAACAGTTAGATATCGGCATTTTGGAACTTACGTATTCCCAGGTCGATATTGATGAATTGATTGTAACAGCTACCGGCGAGATGCGCTCCCGTGAGGTAGGCTCCAGCCAGTCTCGTATTGACGCAAGTGACTTTGAAACCTCCGGTGTTAGCAGTGCACAAGAAGTTCTGTCTGGACGGGTTTCGGGCGCAACGGTAATGCAAAATGCAGGTCAACCGGGTACCGGAGGAACCATTCGACTCCGTGGAAATAATAGTATAACTCAGGGGAACAATCCCATTATATACGTAGACGGAATTCGGGTTCACGGAGGTTCAAGCCCTACAAACCCAGCATCCGGACAGGCCACCTCTCCATTTAATAACATCAATCCCGGTGATATCCAAAGTATGGACGTTGTGAAAGGTGCAGCGGCTACTACTCTCTATGGTACTGAAGCATCCGGCGGAGTTATCCGAATCACTACCCGTCAGGGTCAAGAAGGGGTTAACCAAATTAGAGGAGGAATATCCTCAGGATTTAACAATATGCCTCATGTAGGCCCTACAGAAAATAATCCGACTGGTCTGTTTGCAAATACCTGCCGCGGTGATGATCTGGTAACCTATGACGGGTCTCGATTCGAAGACCCTACATGCCCGGATAGTGACTCCTGGTATAGAAATGGACTTATCCAACGCTATAACCTATCTCTGAGTGGCGGAATTGACCAATTCAGTTATTATGTTTCCGGTAATTTCCAGGATGAACAGTCAGTTCTCGAAGGTGCCGGAGGTCATAGTAACGTAGGCTTGCGCAGTAATTTTCGGTTCTTTCCGGTGGATGATTTATCGCTTAGCCTGAATACATCTTATAATAACTCATCAACCGACTGGGTACCTGCCGGGAACAACGCGGATAGTTTCTATCTAAATGTTACACGCGGTAACGGTGGTTTGTTTACTGGTGCAGAAGGATGCGATGATGATGATGTAACCTGTGTCGGTAATGGTGAGATTCTGAATATGATCAATACCACCGATAATGAGCAGTTTGTTACCAGCATTTCCGCTGAACACAATTATGCCAATCTTTTGAACAACAGGGTTACTATAGGTTATGACTACAACTCCGCTGAAAATCAAGAACTCTATCCGTTCGGCTATTCTCGTCTGCCCGCCGGTGAACAAAATATCGGCAATTGGACCCAATCCGTATTATCCCTTGAATACGTAGGTACCTGGGACTCCGATATTAGTGACAGTTGGGGTTCTACTTTAAACTGGGGAGGTCAGATTTTCCGCGATGAAAGCATCAACACCACGATGATATCTGAAGAATTTTCCGGTCCTCAGGATCCGACCCTTGAGTCCGGAGCGCGAAAAGATGTTACTTCAGATCAGCGTGAGACTGTTATCACCGGCGGTTTGTTTCTTCAAGAGCAAATGAGTTACGATGATCGCCTGTTCATAACGGCGGGGTTACGAGTTGACGGCAACTCAGCATTTGGTGAGGATTTTGGCTTGCAAGCATACCCTCAGGTTAATACCTCTTATGTGATTTCCGATCTGGATTTCTGGCCGGATTGGTGGAATACCATGCGGCTCCGTGCTGCGGTAGGGGAATCCGGCAGAGCCCCTGGTACATTTGATGCCGTTCGTACCTACAATCCGGTAGCTGGTGATGACGGTCAGCCCGGCTTCTCACCAAATCAAATCGGCAACCCGGATTTAGGGCCTGAGCGAAGCCGTGAATACGAGGCCGGTTTTACAACCAGTATGTTCGAAGGTTATGTAAATATCGATGCTACCTACTACCATCAAGATACTTTTGACGCACTTATTCCAGTACCTTATCCGGCATCTGAAGGATTTTTGTCTTCTCAACTGACCAATATCGGACAGATTCGAAATACCGGCTATGAAGTCGATTTGGATTTTGACGTAATCCGCTCGGAAGATATTAATCTTAATTTCAGTGTCGGTTACGCAAACAATCAAAGTGAAGCGGTTGACTTGGGTGGTGTAGAAAATATTACCGTACAATTCTTCGGCCGAACTTACATTCGGGAAGGCTATCCGGTTCCTGCCATATTTGCTGATAAAGTCACCAATCCGGATGAGATTGCTGACCCTGAACTCGAGGAAGATACTTTCATCGGATCTGCCCATCCCGAAGACACCTTCTCATTCGGCACTACACTTGATGTAGGCAGCTATATCCAGCTAAACGCTCTCGGGGAGATGTACCTGGGCGGGTATATGGTCAACGGAACCGGTTATCAAAATGCCCGGCGCGGAGTATGGCCAACCTGCTATGAAGCACAGCAACAGGATATTTCTAATCTTACGGCCATGGAAAGAGGTCGATGTGCATTGACCGGTGGCGAAGTTACGCCGCAATATGATTACTGGGTCGAGTCAACCGACTTTTTCCGCATGCGTAACATTTCTGTGAACTTTACCATGCCGGAGCAATGGACACCCGAATCGTTCGATTCACTATCGCTCAACCTGTCCGCTCGTAACCTCTTTACCATTACGGAATTTGAAGGCATGGACCCTGAAGTGGACGATTATCGCGGCAGTCTCGCACGCCGGGACTATTATAACGATCCCACCTATCGATCTTTCATAGGTACGCTGAACTTCTCTTTCTAAATAGTCCACAACTGAAATTATATATTCAATATGAAGTATTTAAACACATTTCCATCACTCAAGCTGACAGCAATAGCCGTGCTGGTGTTTTCATTTTCCGCTTGTGATGATCTCTTTACTGTAGAAAATCCGGGACCTATTCAGGAAGAATCTTTAGATAGCCGTGATGCGGTACCTGGCCTTGTAACAGGAATGTCGGCCGATTTCTCATTCGCGTTCCGTCAGGCTACCTGGTGGGGAGGCGTATGGTCCGACGACATGACCCACAGTGGAACCCTCGGTGCTCCGACGGTATTCAGCGGCGGTGTACTTGACACCGAAGATGTCGATCCGTGGTGGGGCAATGCCCAGCGCGCTCGATGGGTTGCTGAAAACGGACTGGAGCGTATGGAAGATGTAATGGAAGATGAATTTGAGTTTTCTGATTATACTTCCCGCGCATACCTGCTTGCAGGATACTCTAACCGAATGCTCGGCGAAAACTCCTGTAATGCCGTTTTCGACGGTGGACAAGCTGAAGACTTTACCGAGTTTTTCAACCGTGCCTATAACCACTTTTCAAATGCTCATGAAGTGGCTGACAACATCGACAATGATGAAAAACGCTATGCAGCCCTTGCCGGAAACGCTTCAGTAGAAGCTGCTCTCGGAAACTGGAGTTCAGCTGCGGCATACGCCGAGCAAGTACCTGCTGATTTTGTTTATGAAGCAGTTTTTTCACAGAACACCAGCCGGGAAAACAACAACTGGCCGCAGTATACTATTGACAGGGGAGAATATTCAGTCTATGGCTCTCCATATGAAGAAGTTGACGATCCCAGAGCTCCCCAGGAGCCAGACCTTGACGGTGACGGCGAGATCCGCAGCGGTGCTGACGGCAGTACTCCATGGATTAAGCAAATGAAACACGATTCAGAAGGTTCCAATATTGCCGTTTCCAAAGGTACTGAAATGCTGCTGATTCGGGCGGAATATCAACTCAGGGAACATGAAGATCACGCAGAAGCTCTCTCTTTTATCAATCAGGTGAGAGATTACCACGGGCTGGATGATGCCGAAGCAGAAAACCTGGAAGAAGCGTGGGATTTACTGCAAGTAGAACGCGGTTTGGAGTTATGGCTTGAGGGCCGTCGCTTTTGGGATCTCCGTAGATGGAATAATGAAGACGGGCCTGCCCATCATGATTTTCTCACCGACCGAGATGATTGCGTGCCTATTGGGCGTGGTGAACTGGACTCCAACCCAAATCTGTAATTATCTATTGTCAGAAAGTATGAAAAGTAAACTAACTCGAGTTATTGCAATCCCGGGGCTGATAATATTCAGCCTTGGGTATTTTTTGGTCTCTTGCCAAATGGAGGAGTCCCCTAAACAGACTGCCGCACCAGATAAACGTAGTAAAACTATTGTTGATAATGCAGTAGTAAGTTCAGCTCATCCGCTTGCGAGTGAAGCAGGTAAGAAGATGCTTCGCAATGGAGGTAATGCCATTGATGCGGCTGTAGCTACGACATTTGCACTTAATGTGGTAGAGCCGAATATGTCGGGAATCGGAGGTGGCGGCAGTGCCACCATTTGGCTTGATGAACCCGGTGAAGTACACTACACGGATTTTTATCCTGCAAAACGTGCTGAAACGTATCGGGATTTGGATAGGGATGAAATTGATGAAGATTTCAATCTACTGTCAACAGGTATTCCCGGAACGGTTGACGGTATGCTTGAAGCACTTGATCGCTTTGGGAATCTTTCCAGAGAGGAAGTGATGCAGCCTGCTATTGATATAGCAGAAAACGGGTTTCCTGTCTACCTTACACTTGCTGAATTCATCGAACAAGACTCCACGAAGCTTAATCGATATGAGGAAACCGCTGAAGTATACTGGCCAGGCGGTGAACCTTTGATGCCAGGTGAAATCCTGAAGCAACCGGATCTTGCGGAAATATTAACCGACATTAAGCGGGAGGGCCGCAGCGCTTTTTATGAAGGTGAAAATGCCGAAGCATTAGTTGAGGTTCTCAATGAAGCAGGAAATCCTGCAGGACTTGATGATGTCGCATCCTATGAAAGCCAGTGGGATAAAAATGCTTTATGCAGTACATATCGTGGTTATACGGTACTCTCCGCGCCACCGCCTCAAACAGGCATGCAGGTAATGTACAGCTTGAATTTGCTCGATCAGTATAATCTATCAGAAAAAGGATTACCCACCGAGTCGGCTGAATCATTCAATATTATTACCGCTGCACTACGTGCTGGATTGGCCGATCGCGCGGAGTATGTTCGCGATCCCAAGTGGACCCATGTACCGGCCACCGGCATGATATCCGAAGAATATGCAAAGGAGCGATCGTCTCTAATTGTATCCGAAAATATACCGGATTCCATTGAAGCCGGTAACGCTTCGGATTTTAATACACCCGAGGTTCCGGAAAGCTGTGAAGGGTATGACCTGTATACCGGAGAAGAAGATTGGGTTGTTAGTGAAGATGATAAGTACAGCGACCTGGGGTATGCATATCAACAAGATGAGGAGTACGGGGGTGAGACGACTCATTTATCGGTTGTAGATCAGGATGGCAATGCCGTTTCATTATCAACAACTTTGAGTCCGGTATTCGGTTCCGGCGCATCCGTTAACGGGTATTTGCTGAACACCTCCGGCTACAACTTTGAGCATATGGAAGATGAAGATCATGACTGGCAGGGGAATCACGAATATCGGGTTCGTGCTTCTACTATTTCACCTACCATTATTTTGGATGAAGACGAAAATGTTAAAATGGTAATTGGAACACCAGGAGCCATTCGAATTCCTATCGCAATAATCCAGAATATAAGCTATATGCTTGATTACGGGATGAATCCGATGGAAGCAGTGCGCATGCCGCGTATCTTTCCTTCACACATGTCTCCGGAGGTTGAAGTAGAGCGCGGTTTTGATCAAACCGTACTTCAGGATAGCCGGGAAATGGGCTACGATCTAACTACGCTTTCTCCCGGTTATGCCCGGCTTTATATGATCAGTCGCTATGGAGATAGATGGATGGGAGTTTCAGATCCTCGCCATGAAGGGCAGCCGGCAGGATTTTAATAATGAAATAAAAAAGTTAACTCGGTTTGAAAGCATTTCAAACCGGGTTTCCGAAATTGTATTGTTGAAAACAGGCAGCCCGGCAGGATATTAAAACCCTGCCGGGCTGTTTATATGCATAAACTCCATCTAAATCAGGGATCAGTAAAATAGGTTGCTGAAATGCTGATCGTCGTCGGTATTTCCTTATCATCGGGTAAATCGGGAGCTTCTTCAATGGAAATGTAGCCTTCCATTTCTTGATTTATTTCTGCTTCCGATACCCACTTCGTTTCCGGATCTAGTTTAATTGAAGAGGCAACGGAACCGTTCATATTCAATGAGGCTTTTTCTGCACCCGGCATTTGCTCCGGAGACATTTTTTCATCCAAATCAATTTTGTTGTCACTTCCGATAAGAATATAATCGTCGGTTAACTCGCTGATAGATAACTCATTTAAAACTTCACCTTCAAAGGATGGGTTGCCTATTTGGGCTGTCCAGGTTTCATTTAATGCTACGGGCTGCTCGGGTAAGTT
>SLJN01000170.1 GCA_007135115.1 Balneolales bacterium | reverse complement strand
TTTATCCGGATTGGCCTCAATAATTTCATCCACAATCGGCTCGAGAAATCCGGTGTCGGAAACCTGTATCAGGTTGAGGTCGCCGGCCAGGGTTTCAGCGTCTTTGTCGCTTTCGAGCATCTCGTTGAAGATGGTCTGCATGGCCGATGAACTGATTTTATCGGATTCACGCAGGTTAATCAACCCGGCAAGCTGATCAGTGGTAATGGTAAAATCCTTAATATCAATGCTCTGATCGTTGAGCACGCGCCGCACTTCGGTGATGACCAGATTGGAAACTTTCTTGGCGGATGCATCAGCTTTATCAACCACTTCTTCGAAATAATCGGCCAGATAGCGGTCTGAGGTGATCACTTTGGCATCAAACTCCGGTAACTCCAACTCTTTCAGGAAGCGCTGATAGCGCACATGAGGCAACTCGGGAAGTTCGGCGCGGATATCATCCAGCAGTTCCTGCGTGACGACAATCGGCGGGATATCCGGCTCGGGGAAATAGCGATAGTCGTGCGCCTCTTCCTTTGATCGCATCTGGCGGGTCTGCAGGAGATTGGCATCCCAAAGCAGCGTTTGTTGCACCACCTGGTCGCCGTTTTGGATGACCTCTTTTTGCCGTTCCACTTCGAAGGTCAACGCTCGCTCTACATTTCGGAAAGAGTTCAGGTTTTTCACCTCCGTTCGCGTTCCGAATTTCTCCTGACCTTTAGGTCTGATGGAAACGTTGGCATCACAGCGAAGACTTCCCTCTTCCATGTTACCATCGCAGATTTCCAGATACTGTACCAGCTGCTTGATTTTGGTCAGGTAGGCATATGCCTCTTGAGGCGTGCGAATATCAGGCTCCGATACAATCTCGATCAGAGGCACCCCGGCGCGGTTCAGGTCAATAAGGGAATTGTTCGGATCCTGATCGTGGATGGATTTACCGGCATCCTCCTCCATGTGAATCCGGGTGATGCCGATGCGTTTGGTTGAGCCATCCTCGAGTTCAATTTCCACTTCGCCGTTATAACAAATGGGCGTTTCGTACTGTGAAATCTGATAGCCTTTGGGAAGATCAGGATAGAAATAGTTTTTACGTGCGAAGATGGATTTTTCGGCAATCTCACAATTCGTCGCCAGACCGAGACGGATGATATAGCGTATCAGGTTTTCATTCGGTACCGGCAACGTACCCGGATGCCCCAGGCAAAGCGGGCTCACCTGCGTATTGGGCGCTCCGCCAAACTCTGTTGATATGGGAGCAAACGCCTTGCTTTCGGTTAATAATTGCGCGTGAACTTCAAGCCCGACGATGGTTTCAAAGTCGGATTTTTGTGTCGTAGAAACAGATGCCGGTTGTTCCAAACTTACCTTCTTTTAATTCGGATTGACGGTTATATAACGATCGATGTAGACCTAAAAATTACATCCGCCAAAATTAACGAATTGGAAGGGAATAATCATCTCAGGAATATCAGCTCTGTGAAGCAGGGTGGCCTTTGTGGGAAAAGGGGGTGAAACCGCAAAGACGCAAAGAGCGCAAGGGTGTTAAATCACAATGATCAAAACTCAAATGACAAATAAGCTCCAATGTTCAATTAGCGAAATTCCAAACGGTTGCCACGGCCCGTTTGGGTAATTGGGTTTTAGAAATTGGAATTTATTTGAAATTTGGTGCTTGTGATTTCATATCCCTAACTATTCCTTCAGTGGAATGTACCCCTCCTTTTCCAAAGCGTAAATCATACCTCGCATCAAAAAGTTATTGATCACATTGAGGTGATACTGTCTGGCATCTTTGTGGATGGGCTCAAGCATCTTCTTATCGCGTAATTGTTTAATTTTACGTGATATCGTGGTGGGGTGTACAGTTTTAAATACTTTGCTTAAATCTTTGGCCTGCACCGTATGATGATCAGCCGCACTTTTCAAGACAGCATATTCCTGATCATCGATGTATTTCATTTTCCGGGCATAGCTAAGAGCCGGTTTAATCAAATTTTGAGTTACATATCGGTCATCAGTAAGCGATTCGATTTTTTTAATTTCTCTGTGAAGCCCCTCTAATACATAGGTACACCATGTTTCAATACCTTCATTAGTTCCGGAATCGGCCGCTGATAGGTGGCAATAATAAGCCTCCCGGTCGATGCAAAAAACAGCGGTAGGATTTAATATCTGTCCGTTCTTTATTTGAACCCGGAACCCGCTTCGAATTAACATGGCATAGGTCAACAGCCTTCCAACCCGACCATTTCCATTGGAAAAGGGATGGATCCACATAAACCGATGGTGAGCAATTGCAATGCGAAGTAGATCATATTTAGCCGGGAGGTCTTTATTTATAAAATCGAATAGCTCCACCATTAATTCGTGTATCTTTATCGGAGGTGGCGGAATGTGCCGCGCACCGACAATCGTAACCTCGTGATTACGGTACATACCCGGCGTCGAATCACCTTCTCCGATTGGCGGCGGCGTTAATTTATCTACAACAATATTATGAAATTCACTCACTAAACGGCGATTTACAGGATACTCTATGCCTATTTCATCCACCCATTGCATCGCACGTTCGAGATTTCTTATTTCTTCCACTTCTTCATTAATGAAAGGACGTTCCTCTATTTTTGTCTCAACAAATCTGGCTATGGTTGTATTATTCCCCTCAATTCGAGCTGAACCAATGCTTTCCAGCATGTGGAATAGTTCTTTGATCTGGAAAAAAAGCGGAGGATACGCCGTCCCGGATACTCTCAGGCGTCTCAAATGTTCAAGCTCCAATACCAAGCTGGTCAGATCACTGTCAAACTCAGGTTGGGGAAGGTGTATAGGATGATATTGGTAACTCTTATTTTGCATGTACTGTTTGTAACAATTATCAGTTACACCAAGAATGAATTAGCATAAATTACTAATAACTCATTCAGTATCATTTAATTATGATATAGTAAAAATTTCCAATAATTAGCAATGATATATTTTAATATTTAGCACATCGGAAACTAGCTCAAAAGTCAGCATGTCTATGAACTTCTATGGTTTGTTCGAATCATAGGATAAAAGTTATTAAGTCCGATTCATTCAGTAAACCACTGTGTCCACCATGGTAAAAGAAGATGAAACCGCAAAGACGCAAAGGGCGCAAGGGTTTAAA
>SLJN01000181.1 GCA_007135115.1 Balneolales bacterium | reverse complement strand
AGCAAATGCAGGTAATTGAGGCGGTTCGGGAGGTTCTTTAGGTGATTAAGTGAGATTTGGGGATTGGGGAATTTGTTTTTCTCTTTACATTCTTAAATCAGAATTGTTACTCACCATCTTCATCAACCTCACCATCTTCATGTTCCATTTTCTGGATTTCATGGAGCTTTTGCAGTGCCCGGGTTTTGAGTCCTTCAAAATGCTCCGGCGCCATTTCACCGACGGTGTATTTCAGGTGCAACCAAATCAGGTAGGTGGCGACGACGTCTTCGTAGCAATAGCGCTCAATCCGCTCCAATTCTCCGTTTTTGAACATGGTATAGACTTCACCTCCTTCACCGGTGAGCTTCACCGGCATGCCGATCAGCGCGCCTACATGCTTCAGTTTCGGCCATGAGCTTGCACCGTAATTGCTGAATTCATCAATCAAATCGATGTTTTCTTTAC
Organism: Balneolales bacterium; assembly: GCA_007135115.1. GTDB lineage: Bacteria > Bacteroidota > Rhodothermia > Balneolales > Natronogracilivirgulaceae > SLJN01. The sequence goes on along the minus strand of SLJN01000181.1, from coordinate 11,692 downwards.
TGAACCGGTACCGGATTTCATGGCGATTGAGCCGAAGCGGCAATTGAATGCCAAACTTCATAGCGCGGTAGGTTAGCAGGGGGAGGTCAAACCCGCGTCCGTTGTGATGGATGAGCCCGAAATCTTTGTAGGTCTGCAGGGTTTCGATGAGCTGCTCCAAACCCTCTTTTTCATTTTCGCCCGTCCACGCGACCTGTTGACGTGGTTCCCCCGTATTTTGAATCCACAAACCCACCCAGGATACCATCCGATGATACATAGGCGGCAAGAATCCGCTGTTGTTGCGGGTCAGCTCTTCAGACGCTTTTGCAAGTAACTGTTCTTCATCATCCGGAGCGTCGGTAATCACTTGTCGCAACAGATCAATGTCGGGTACCGATTCGATATCAAAAACAAAAAACATAGGTGTAGCGATTAAAATTGATGGAAGTAATCAGAATACGTCAAAACCCCTCGGGGTGATTTTTGTGAAAATCAGTATTTCGTTGCCAGGCGGCCACTGCACTCATGAGTTCACCTTCGTCAAATAAGTTGCCGGTAAAGGTAATGCTGACCGGCAGTCCGTCATCATTTTTTCCATTCGGAACGACGACTGATGGGTGACCGGTCAGGTTAGTCGTAAGTAGATTTCCGCCGGCAAATGCCGGGGACACATACAGGTCAAACTCATCGACGATGTCATTCAGTTTGCGCAAAAGCTCCGTCCGGATGCGATTGGCCTGAATATATTCAACCGCCGGGATAAACCGGGATGCGCGGAATACATTCGGCCAGGCATTGCGTTCCTGCGGAACCATTAGCGAGTCTTCGCCGGATCTTGTAAGTTCATCAAATGAGGCGGCGGCTTCGGCGCTAAGAATAAATGACAAACTCGCGGCAGGTACTTCAGGAAAAGAAAAGGGGACTAGTTCGGCACCGAGATCTTCAAGCTGATTCAGGACCAGGCTGTCCTGCCGCTGATTATCGTATTCGGTTTCAAAAGCATTTTCAAGATAACCGATGCGTACGCCTTCCAGATCGTCTCTGTAATCGAAATGAAACGGAAAGTCCACAGAGGTGTAATCTTTTTCATCATGGCCTTTGATGGCATCAAAAACAATCGCAGCATCTTCCACAGATCGTGTGATAGGGCCGACTTTATCCATGCTCCAACTCAGTGCCATAACGCCATATTTACTGATCCTTCCGTAGGTTGGCCGCAAACCGGTAACTCCGTTAATGGATGCCGGTGAAACGATCGACCCCAAAGTTTCGGTCCCTATAGTGAAGGGCACTAAACCGGCTGCCGTCGCTGCAGCCGAACCGGCCGAAGATCCGCTTGATCCCTGATCTGTATTCCAGGGATTCCGGGTTTTGCCACCGTACCAGACATCACCCCAGGCCAGGGCGCCGGTGCTGAGTTTGGCAACCAGAATCGCTCCGGCGTCATCAAGCTTTTCGACAACCGTTGCGGTGTGATCCCTTTCCTGATCTTTATAAGGCGTAGCTCCCCAGGTAGTGGGATATCCTTCAAGAGCAAAAAGGTCTTTAATGCCGTAGGGGATTCCATGTAGCGGACCGAAGTAATCCCCCCGTTCTAACGCCTCATCTGCTTCCCGGGCTTTTTCGAGTGCACGGTCCTCAGTAAAAGTAATGACGGCTTTTAATTCAGAATCATAATTGCGGAGCCGGTCCAGATAAAGACGCGTAAGTTCTTCTGATGTAATTTTGCCCTGTTTGATCAGTGAAGCCAATTCAGGGATGGAATACCATGCAAGGTCGTCTTTATCATCCGGCAATTCTATATCTCCGGGAATTTTCCACTCATTGGGATCGTCGGCAGGATCAGGCTGATAACCCGTAACTAACGGCGAAAAACTCATTGCAGGAGGCACCGAATTATCCAGACTGAATTGCCTGATATTTTCATAATTCGTCAGATTGCTGCTGATATCAGCCAGCATCGAGTCTCTCTGGGCTTCGGTGAACTCAAGCCCGATAAGGTTTTCCGCCTGTTCGATCATCAGAAGGGTTAAGTCGAATTCTTCATCCGATACCCGTAGGAAGGCGGCTATTAGTAATCCGAGAAAGGCTCCGGTAAGAAGTAAAAGGAGATATTTAAGATAACCGGTCATGGCAGGAGGGTTTATTTGTCTGGAAGGATAAGTAAATGTCGGGCAAGTGAGTTGGGTAGGAGGAACCGGTCTTCATCGGTTTGTACCCGAACAGCTTCATTTTCGGAAGTGAGAACTTTCAGGTGGGCGTCAATTTTTAAGTTTAGGCGGCTCAGTAAATTGAGGGCATCACTATCCTGAGTGATAACACGTTTAATGCTGCCGGATTGCTCCGGTTTTAGCATGGCAAGGGGGATGAGATTGGGGTCATCAGGATATTGGAGATCTACATTCGGGATGGGGTCCCCATGCGGATCATGAGTTGGATGACCGAGTTGCTCGGCAATCCGGGCTTCAAATTTTTCACTGATGACGTGTTCGAGCCGCTCTGCCTCTTCATGAATTTCATCCCAGGAATAGTTAAGGACATCAGCCAGATAAAGTTCCAAAAGCCTGTGGTGGCGGAGGATTTCCAGTGCGATTTTCTTTCCTGCTTCGGTTAGCTCAACTCCTTTGTATGGTTTATAACGAACCAGGTTTACTTCAGCAAGTTTTTTCAGCATCCCGGTAACCGATGCGGGCTTAACCTCAAGTTCTCGTGCAAGTGCCTGCGTGGAAACCTGATCATTAAATTCGCTCAATTTAAGAATGTGCTTCAGATAATCTTCCTGAGCCTCACTTAGGGTATGTCGGGCCATAGCGGAGGTTTAAAATTGATAAGTGTCGCTAATAAAACCAGTTTTTGTTTAACCGAAGATTTCTCTGGATTCCGGTCGATAGTAGTATAAAAAGTTAATCGGAAAATGACATGATTGCCTGCAATGTAATCACATAAAATGAGAGGAACCATCTCGTGCGATTAATTTTAGTGAGGAATGTTTTAGGTTTTCATGCTGAAAAACAAAATCTGCTATGCATCTTTGTTGACGATCAATTCAGATGGTAGACTATGCTCCATCACACCGACACCGAATAGCGCGTAATCGTAGCGCGCGGGGTCGTCCGGGTTGAGTTTCCTTAAAACTTCGGTGAGTTCGCAGACAGCCTTCCAGTCGTTTTGTTTGCGTGTAAGCAGCCCGAGCCTTCGGCTATATCGGGCGACGTGGACATCAAGCGGAATCATGAGTTCGGATGCGGGCATGAAATTCATCAAGCCGGTATCTACCTGACTGTTTTGGCGGATGGTCCAGCGTAGGTAAAGATAGAGCCTTTTGCAGGAGCTGTTTTTTTCAGAATCTGCAAGATGTTTTCGTAGACGGGCGGGGACGGAAGGTTCCAGATTCAGAAACTGTTCGTGAAAGACAGATATTAATTCCCGGTTGAGTCTTAAAGATAACTCGTAGCAGTGTTTCCAAAATTCCTCCGGGTCTCCGTATCGCCTAAGCATTTGCTTTAGTAAGGTAATCAACCAATAAATATCTTCCGGCTTGAACGTACGGTGCTTGAAATCAGAAAAAAGATCCCCGTCGCTGTCGGAAAAATGCAGGATAAAATCTGCCGGTGACTCTCCCATTCGGGAAAACAGATCGTCTACTTTATTGATGACGATATCGCGGCGTCCCCAGGCCATCAAAGCGGCAAAAAAACCTGCAATGAGCCGGTTGGTGCGGTCCTGATACCGATACATAAACTGGATCGGATCCGAATCGATATAGGATGGTTGTTCTATTTTATCGGCAAGCTCATCCAGAACCGGTTTTAGCTTTTCGAGGCGTTTTTTCCCGGCAGCTCTCAGTGGTTTGGGTTTGGTTACAGGCACGTCAGATCCAAAGTCGGTTTTGAAGTGCTTCGGTCAGTTTGCGGTTGGCTTTTGGGAAAGGGTAGTTGGAAAGTTCTTCGACGGTGACCCACTTAATTTCCGTGCTGCTCTTTGGCTCCGGGTTACCGGATCGAATCCGGCATAAATAGGCATGCAGGTTCACGGTAAAATGCGAATAGCCATGCTTCAGTTTCATGAAGGGCTGCTCAACATCGATATGAACCCCAAGTTCTTCATGCAGCTCTCTTGTGACCGTTTCTTCTATAGATTCTTCTTCCTTTTGTTTTCCGCCGGGAAATTCCCACAATCCCCCCAGCATAGCATCATCAGGTCGTTTCGCGATGAGCAGGTTACCATTTTCATCGTGAATAATACCGATGCCGATTTCATGATGCGGGCGCTTTTTTGCGGGTGATTTATAGGGCACCTCGTCTGTTCGCACGGTTTTAAAGGCGACGCAGTCAGCAGAAAGCGGGCAAACATTACATTGCGGATTTTTAGGCGTACAAACCATTGCTCCGAGTTCCATGATTGCCTGATTGAAATCCCCGGGATGCTCCTGCGAAATCATTTGTCCGGCAATCTGCCCGATCTCTTTTTTCGTCTGCTGTTTTCTCAGGTCATCTTCGATCCCCTTGAATCTTGCCAGAACCCGTTCAACGTTACCGTCAACAACGGGGTTCGGGTGATTAAATGCGATACTCGAAATGGCCGCCGAGGTGTACGGGCCAATGCCTTTGAGCTTTTGCAGCTCATCTTTGGATTCGGGTAAGATTCCTCCGTACTCATCGACGATTTGTTTTGAGGCTGCATGCAAATTGCGAGCACGGCTGTAATAACCGAGGCCTTCCCACAGCTGCAAAACCTCTTGTTGGTCTGCATTGGCAAGATCATGAACGGTAGGAAAAGCCTCAACAAACCTTCGGTAGTAGGGCAGCATTTGATCTACCCGGGTTTGTTGCAGCATGATTTCCGAAATCCAGATCAGGTAGGGATCTTTGTTTTCGCGAAATGGTAGGTTCCGTTTATGTTCACGGTACCAGTTGAGCAGTTTGCCGGCGGGTGAGGTATAATCAGCCAAAACCAATTAATCCCGGTCGAGTTCTTTTACGGTGATATCCACGGTTAAGGTTGAGGCAGCTCCGTATTGATCTGTGGCGATAACTTCAAAACTGTGGTCACCAACCTGGCGGCGGTGCGGGGTCCAGGTGAATTCACCGGTCTTTTCATCGATTTCTGCACCTTCGGGAAGATCAACGCCGATATAGCGGATCAGGTCAGGGTGAGTGCCGTCAGGATCTCGGGCTTCGATCGGCAGGGAATACTCTTCGTCAGCCGGAATGCTGACCGATCGCACCGGAGAAAATCGGGGTGGGGAGTTGAAGCGTTTTACATCAATTTCAAAAGTGGTGCTGTCGGAGCGACCGTCGCGGGTTGATGCGACGATGGTGAATTCATTTCTTCCGGTCTGTTGAGAGGACGGCTGCCAGAAAAAGCCATTTCCGCGGATTTCGGCGTTATCCACTCGCGAACGGTACCGGAACCGGATATCATCAACCGGAACGTCGTTTTCGAGTTCAATAGGAATCAAAACCGGTCGGGGGTGGGGGACAACCATATCATCGATAGATACCAGCTTAATTTCCTCATCATCAGCAAGTTCGGCTTCATCGGGCCCCTCTGCAAGTTGATCTTGTTTATGCAGTTGAAGCAGCTCTTCATCCTCGGTCATCCAAAGCATGGATTTGGTAATTGCAAACAGGTTGCCGCGGTCGCCATCATTGCGGAACTCGTGAACGGTTTCATCATCATCCAAAAGCCAGACGCGTCCTTCTGTAGTGCGGATCACATACAGATCATTCCAATGATCGAATCGCTCAATGGGTTCATCAACACGGTCAATTTCGGTCATTTCAGAGTCGCTGCCGAGGTTCACCCGATAAATTCGACCATCATTGTCGGTTGCCCATAACTGCTCATTGGCATAGAATAGTCGGTCGGTCTCATATTCGAGATCAAAGGTTTCATCAGCCACTGAAACGGTGTCGCCGGTCTGTTCAATCTGATGAATTCTGTTTTGATCGGTTAAAGCATAAACCCTGCTTAAATCGCTGGCCAGGGATAGAATATTTTCATCTTCGATCAGGTAATCCGGTTCCTGGTCTACCGATTCTTCGGTTTCCAGGGAGAGTATGCCTAATCCGTCATCCTCGAGAGCGATCAGTAAATTTGATCCAAGTCGTTGAACATCAACCGGAAAAGAAGGGAGGTAAGTCGATGAGTAGACCCCGAGAATCGAAGTGGGTTCAAGCACCGTCAGGCGGTTATCATCGTGGCCGAATAGATAAGCAAAGCGAACGTCAGCGACGATACGGTCGCCGCGGTCTTCCATTCCGGGGTTGGTAAACAGGTATTGAAGGGTGTCGGAGCTGGTACGGAAAACGGCAAGACCTTCTTGATCAGAAAGCGCATACATGTGAGCAGGACTGGCTACCAACTCTTTGAGCTCCGGAATTTCCATGACGGTTTGATAATCCTTAACCAGCCGCGGCTGGGCATCAGAAGGTGGAACGGATATGAAGATGATCAGTGTAAGGGGTACGAAAAGGCGGAGTAACAAGAGCTTTATAACCATTTGTGTCGTTTATACCAGGCTATTGTTTCGGAAATTCCTTCTTCCAGGCTGACTTGCTGTGAGTAATGCAATTCGCGTTGTGCTTTTTCAACCGTACAGGTCCATTCCATTACCAGTTCTTCAGCTTTGTCGCGGTTTATAACGGGATAATGTCCAAAAACTGATGAAGCACCTTCAATAACACTGGCAGCCCGTTTAACCAATTTCGGGGGTATCTTAAGGGAAAAGCTTTTGCGCCCGAGCTGCTTAGTGATCACCGATTTGATATGATCCCATGTATATAACTCTTCACTGGAGATAAAATAAGTATCAACACCTTTCTTAAAATGCCTGGTAGCGAGCATAATCCCGTTTATGACATCCCGAACGTGGATCAGCGATAATCGAACCGACTTCCCGTCTCCAATGATCGGGAAAAAGCCTTTTTGAGCCGACTTGAAGATTTGGTAGATCTGCTCTTCACGTGGACCATAAACGGCAGGCGGTTTTAGAATGGTAATCTCCATAGAAGGGTCGGAGATCCGGTGTACCATTTCTTCCATCTTCTTTTTGGACTCCCCGTACATACTAATTGGCATCAGGGGGTCTTCTTCTGTAACCGGACGGCCGAAGCTGGGGCCGGTCGAAGCAAGGGAGGATAAAATGATGATTTTTTTCACACCGGTTTTCCGGGCGGTTCGGATGATGTTTTCAGTCGCATCTACATTGGCGGCATGAAAAGCATCACGATCCGGGGCACTGACTCTCGCGGCCAGGTGGAAAACGATATCGCAGTTTTCCATACCTTTTTTGAGGGCTTCAATATTGTGCAGATCACCGGTGACTTTATTGACCGGCTTATCCGCTAACCATTTCTCTTGGTTACGAACAAGGCAGGTTACCGATTCTGCATCTTGTAGTAAACGATCAACCAAATGACTTCCGATGAAACCAGTACCGCCGGTTACGAACGCTCGCATAAAATTCCTATATTCCTGCGCTTTTAAGGTAATCCGGCTGAGATAATTCCCGCCGTTTCACAATTGGATGGAATATAGGGCAATATCACCTCCATTTAAACCAGACATTATCGGAATATTGAGGAAATCATATCAACCGCGAAGAATCGCGCTTTTCACCGGAAACTATAATCATATTGCCGATGGGGTTTCACTAACTCTAAACCGGCTGGTAGCTTATCTTGAAGAGCAGGGGACGGAAGTTTTGGTTTTTGGTCCCACGGTGGAAAATCCTCCGGTAAAACACAATGGTACGTTATCTGCTGTGCCTTCTATTTCTGCGCCGGGGCGTCCGGAGTATCGGGTCTCATTGTTTTTTCCCCAACATGCACGTCGGCAACTCTTGGATTTTAAGCCGGATTTAGTACATATAGCCACACCCGATATTCTCGGTTTACAAGCCCTGGTGGTAGCGAGAAATCATAAAATCCCGGTTGTGAGTTCGTTTCATACGAATTTCGCTAGTTATTTAAAGTATTATGGCTTCGGAATCGCCGAGCCGCTACTGTGGAGTTATTTGCGATGGTATTACAAGCGCTGTGAAGCTCTTTTCGTCCCCACTCCTTCGATGAAAGAAGAGCTTGAAAGCAGGGGGATTAAAACGCGGTTGGAGATTTGGTCACGAGGGGTGGAGACCGATCGGTTTCATCCCGATAAAAGGAACGTGGCGTGGAGAAACAGGCATGGCATCGGTGATCAGGACAAAGTGATTTTATTTGTTTCTCGATTGGTTTGGGAAAAAAACCTTGAAGCTGTAATGGAGGTATTCAATCGGTGTAATCAAATCGAAAATACTAAAACTGTTGTTGTAGGAGACGGACCTGCACGGGCGGATATGGTAAAAAGATTGCCCGATACGATATTCACCGGCAGTCTCCGCGGAGATCAACTTGCGGAGGCTTATGCCAGTTGTGATGTGTTTTTCTTTCCGTCTGATACCGAAACCTTTGGCAATGTAACGCTCGAAGCCATGTCATGCGGTTTACCCGTTGTAGCGGCAAATGCGGCGGGGAATCGTTCGCTTATTAATCACGGGGAGAATGGATTTATAGAAAATGTGAGCAATACGGATGGTTTTTTTCATCATTTGAAAAACCTGATCTCAAACGATGAAAAGCGACGGTTGATGGGAGCGTCGTCCCGGAAAATCGCAGAATCCTATAACTGGCCGAAGGTTTTGAATACATTGATGGATAATTACGTATCCGTATTATCCCGCTTATAAAAGATCCTCCTGGCATAGCTTCAGAATGGGATTTTCTTACGACACTACCACTTTTCTTACAAGCATTAAGTAACATAGCACTTAGGTATTCATAATCTTCCGCATGAATCAAATTTATATTAAATTTTCTTGTGTTGGTTGGCAAGATAGTAACACAGGTCTCGTTTTCTCGTAGAATCCCGGTTAGACAAAAAATGACTCTGTATTACACAATCTCGTTCTTCAAAATGCGTCTGAGTTTCCGTGTGCGTTGCTGGACTTAATTAAAGAAGCGGAAGAATTGTAAGTCCTTTATACATAACCAATCATCCGATTTATTTTTTTGTACCATTGTTGATGAATTTTGATTACTCTGGTTAGATGACTTCTACTATTGATATTTTATTCAGAGGTTTTCAAAGTTACGAGTTGGTAGAGTCAACAAACCTGGTTGTTTACCGGACTACACGATATGATGCTAATTCTGATAAAAAATTTGCAAACTGCTGAAACCAAATGTCGAAGCAGGTAGTTTAAAAAACAGTAGCTTAAGTCATGTATCAATCAATTGAAAGAATCAATCCAAAACTGATATTTTTTTAATGTGTATTGTATCAACCTCACGGGTATACCGAGACAGAAAATGAAAATATTCGGAGGTTGTAGTTATTCCATAGCTGGTTTAGGGTGTGAAGCCAATGAAAAACAAGTAGCTAAATGTTTGATGCGTTTTTAATAGCACTAAGTTTAACAGGCGTAAGATTTAACAAGTTCACACCTAGTTTTTCGTGTAGCTTAATGCTTCATTTGAACAAAGTATAAATGTACCTATATTTGCAGGTCAAATTCCCGACAAGCCAAAAGGTTTTTTGAATGGCTAATTCCAAGTCAGACCGTAAGGCGTCAGACATATTTACTAAGGCTTACGAGTTTACAAAAGCAGACGAAGTCAAGGCTCAAGGACTATATCCCTATTTTAAGCCTTTGACCGAGACGGACGGCAATGAAGTCGTTATCGACGGTAAAAGGGTTATTATGGCCGGGTCTAATAATTATTTAGGTTTAACCAATGACCCGAGGACCATTGAAGCTGCTCAGGATGCTATCAGGCGTTATGGTACAGGTTGTACCGGATCTCGATATCTGAATGGTACACTCGATTTACATCTTGAGCTCGAGGAGCGTCTCGCAGATTTTATGGATAAGGAAGCCTGTGTGCTTTTCAGTACGGGCTATCAGACGAACGAAGGCTCTATCCAGACTCTGGGCGGGCGTAATGATGTCATTTTTTCGGATAAAGACAATCACGCCTGTATCGTAGTCGGTACGTTGTGTTCCAATGCCAAAACCGTGAGATACCAGCACGGGGATATGGATCATTTGAGAATGTTGTTGGAACGCGAAGATCCGGATAAAGGCAAAATTATCGTCAGCGACGGTGTCTTTTCAATGTCCGGTAAAATTGCCAATGTTCCTGAGATCGTAGAGTTGGCCAAAGAGTTTAATGCCCGCATCTACCTGGACGATGCTCACGCAATTGGCGTATTAGGTGATACCGGTCAGGGTTCTGCTTCATATTTTAACCTGCTCAATGATGTGGATCTCGTCAGCGGTACCTTTTCCAAGTCGTTTGCTTCTCTTGGCGGCTTTATTGTTGGGGAACGCGCTGTAATCGAGTATATCAGGCATTATTCTCCTGCACATATTTTCAGCGCATCCATGCCTCCGGCTAATGTTGCCACAGTACTAAAAGCTCTTGATATTCTTGAAGAAGAGCCATGGCGACTGCAGCGGCTTGAAGAAATATCCAACTACATGCGTGAGGGCCTTAATAGTCTTGGATATAATGTTTGGGACAGCCAGAGTCCGATTATTCCTGTTGTAATCGGTGATATGATGGAGTGTTTTTCCTTCTGGCATGACCTTTTTGAAACCGGTGTATATGTAAATGCGGTAATTCCACCTGCTGTACCACCGGGACAGGCTTTGGTGAGAACCAGCTATATGGCCACCCATACCAACGAGCAGCTCGATGCCATCCTTGAAGCTTTTCGCATCGTGGGTATAAAAAACGGAATCATCGACCGAAACGGCCATTCATTAATTGAAGCTTAACTGGTGAATACCGAAAAAACGGACGTCCAGCAGGCAGTATTCGTTACTACTCAGCAGGAATTCAACGAATTTCTTGAATTCCCTTATAAGCACTACGAAGCTGATCAATACTGGGTTCCACCGCTGCGTAAGCTTCAAAGGCATGTGCTGGATACCAAAAAAAATCCATTTTACAAGAATGCCGATATCGGTCTGTTTCTTACCTATTACAATGGCAAGCCGGCCGGACGCATTGCTGCAATAGAAAATAAAGCTTACAACGAGTACCACGGCTCAAAAACCGGATTTTTTGGTTTTTTTGAATGCATCGACAATCAGGGAAGTGCCAATCTGTTGTTCAAATTAGCCCAGGATTGGATGAAAGACCGGGGCCTTAACAGGTTTGTCGGACCTACCAATCCGGGTATGCTCGATGAAATCGGAGTATTGATAGATGGTTTTGATAAATATCCTACTATCATGATGCCCTATTCCAAACCCTATTACGACAAACTTATCAAGGGTGCCGGTTACGACAAAGCGATCGATCTATATGCATACAAAGTCACTCATGAGAGTGTCGCGATGTCGCGTACTGAGCGGGCGGATGAAATCGTGCGACAGCGCACTCCCGGACTAAAAGTTCGCAAAATTAACCTGCGAAAAATGAAGCAGGAAGTGGAGATTATTCAAAATATCTTCAACAAGGCATGGCGCAATAACTGGGGCTTTTCCGAGGTGAGTTATGATGAATTTTATGATCTTGCCAAAGGAATCAAACCGATAATTGAGCCTGAGTTAGCACATATTGTCGAAGTCGACGGAAAGCCGGTTGCCTTTTCAATTGGTTTGCCTGATATAAACCAGGCTCTCCGGCACATGGATGGAAGTTTATGGCCTACCGGCTTT
>SLJN01000113.1 GCA_007135115.1 Balneolales bacterium | reverse complement strand
TTAAGAGTGTCTTTGGTGGTAACGTAGTGGGAGGCCGGATAAATGGTGAATTGCTCCACATCCTCCAAAATTTCTCCGGTATCGGGATCAAATAATTGGAGCGCTTCAATTTCATCTGCCCAGAATGTGATGCGAAGGGCGTTTTCGGAGTAGGCGGGTATCAGATCAATTACATCGCCGCGTACACGAAAAGTGGATCGTTTAAAATCGGCATCGTTTCGGGTGTAGTGGAGATCAACCAGATCATAAAGAAGTTTATTCCGTGAAACTTCTTGGCCCACTTTAAGTTGCGTTACAAGTTTTTTGTATTCACTGGGCGAACCGATACCGTAAATACAACTGACCGAGGAGACGATGATGACATCACTTCTGCCGGATAGCAGCGAACTGGTTGCCCGCAATCGGAGCCGCTGGATTTCTTCGTTAATGGAAAGATCCTTCTCGATGTATTTATCCTGCGTGGCAATGTAGGCTTCTGGCTGGTAGTAGTCGTAATAGGAAATGAAAAACTCAACGCAGTTATTGGGAAAAAAATCGTGCAGTTCCCGATATAGCTGGGCTGCCAGGGTTTTGTTGTGACTCATCACAAGCGTTGGCTTGCCGTGCTGCTCAATCACCGAAGCAATCGTACGGGTTTTTCCGGAGCCGGTAATTCCCAACAGCGTTTGAAACTGTTCTCCCTGCTTCAAGCCCGTTAGCAGTTCTTCAATAGCTTTGGGCTGATCGCCGGCAGGCGGGTACGGAGAAACCAGTTCGAAATCAGACATACAGAGAGGTTTGCGTTCGTTGAATAAAAGTATTTTGATGACGTTTCATTCCGGAATTCTACCGGACCTGAATAAACTTCCTGAAGGTAACGCACCTGAAAAGCTCATAGTTGCAGCAGAAATGTTACAACCGCAAGTGCCGGTATCGAATTTTATCATTCCGCATCAATAAGTTTTATATTTACGGTCCGGTATGACAGTTAACGCCCCCGGACGTTTCCGCAAAATACATTGTAATCGCTAAAACCAAACATGGCCAACTCCGAAGAAAGTTTAAAAGATCACCGAATTCGCATTGATGAAATCGACCGGCAAATCCTGAAATTGCTCAAAGAACGCAACGATATATCCGGTAAAGTCAGCAAAACCAAGATTGAAAACCGTCTTCCCATTTATGTGGCCAACCGGGAAGATGACAAGGTCCGCAGTTTTCGCAAAGCGGCTGAAGAAACGGGCATCGATCCGGATTGGGCGGAAGATTTTCTGCGGATGATTATGAGCTCATCCAGGGCGAGCCAGTCACTGGCCCGATTCCCAAGAGCTACCGATGAGCCGCAGCATGTGGTGCTTGTCGGTGGAAAAGGCGGGATGGGTAAACTCTATGGTAAAGTATTTGAAGCCAGCGGTCATAAGATCACTTCTTTGGATAAAGAGGATTGGGATCAGGCGGAATCGCTGCTCAGCGAAGCGGATATAGTGATCATCACCGTACCGATTAAGGTTACCCGGGATGTGATTGATCAGGTCGCCGGATACCTGAAAAAAGATACCATTCTGGCGGATTTCACCAGCAACAAATCCTACGTGCTGGATCACATGGTAAGTGCACATAAGGGACCGGTTGTGGGTCTCCACCCGATGCATGGACCCGATGTAGCAAACCTTTCCAAACAATTGATGATGGTCTGCCCCGGTCGGGATAAAGAGCAGTGGCAATGGCTGATGGATCAGTTTGAACTGTGGGGGATGCGCGTGAAAGAAGTGGAACCGGAAAAGCACGATCAGGCGATGAATCTGATACAGGGTCTTCGCCACTTTGTAGCGCTATTGCACGGCTCCTTCATGAAAGAATATGATTTGGATCCTTCCGAAATCACCGATTTTTCCAGCCCCGTCTACCGCGCCGAACTGATGATGACCGGCCGGATTTTCGCCCAGGATGCCGAACTATACGCAGATATCGTATTTGCCAACTTTGAGCGGCGGACCCTCTTGGTAGAATTTTTCGAGCATCACTCCAAACTTGCCGATCTGGTAAAACAAGGAGACCGGGAAGGATTCATCCGCGAATTCCGTGAGATAGCCTATTATTTTGGTGATTTTGCCCCGCAGGCTCTTAAGGAAAGTTCGTATCTGATTAACCGGCTGGCAGATCGGTTTTCAGTGTGAATTTGGAGTCTATTTCAAATTAAAAAAAGAAGAAGATTGAAAATTTTTTAATCTTCTCATCTTCAATTTTCAATTCTTCTATATCCGCGACTTGGTGATAGGCAGGTTGAGATAAAACATCGAGCCTCGGTTTTCTTCACTCTCAACGGTTAGCGAGCCTTTAAACAGGCGAGTGAGATAGGAGCTGACAAACAGGCCGAGTCCGGTAGATGATTCACCACGTGTTCCTTTGTGCTGAAGTTTTTGAAAAGGCTCGAAAATTTCGTTTATCCGGGATTTTGGAATTCCAATGCCGTTATCCTGAATGCTAACCCGTGCGGTTCCTTTTTGCTCAGAAAGATCCACATTGATATCGCCATCATAGCGGGTGTATTTGATGGCGTTGCTGAGCAGATTGAAAATGATGCGTTTGGCTTTCGGAATGTCAACTTCTACGTGAAGCGGTTTTTCGCAGCGCATCAGTTTTAGGTTTTGGCCTTTGTTAAGAGCCGGCCCTTGCATCACATCGCACACTTCCTGAACAACCCAGTTCAGATCTACTTTCACAAGATTCAGCTCGATGCGGCGCAATTCCAGCATCGCGATTTCATTGAGCTGATCGACCAGATCTGAAATATTGCCGATGCCTTTGCTGATTTGCAGATGGTAATCCGATAGCTGATGTACATTCTGATCGGCATTCAGACTGGTTTCCATCAATTCAAGGTAGCCTTTTACGGCATTCAACGGAGAGCGAAGATCGTGGGTCGTAAGGCTCAGAATGTTGTTGTTGAAGTTGATGGCTTGCTCAAGCTGCTTTTGCTTTCGGGTAATCTTTTCATTCTGATATTGCAGTTTGGCCGTTTTGTCAGCCAACTCCAGCTCTTTTCCGGCAAGTTGGGAATAGGCATCCACTAAGTCACAGTAAAACCCGGAATTGGTATCGGCTTCCCGGAGCGCGATGTATCCCACAACATGATCGTGATGAAAAATAGGATGAATACTGTGAGGATAATCAGGTTGTGCTTCGCCGTTCAGGATAGTTTTTTCATCGTCATGCGACATCGGTACGGGTACAGGCATAGATCCGGAAACCGCAAGAGGCACATCTTCCTCTGCCGAGAGCATGATGCAACCACCGGCAGCATCGGTTCTCTTACACAAATCCTCAATAAGCTGTTGCAACTTATTTAAGGGTTTAGCGTCCCGAACCTCGACAGCCTTGGTTGTTTTTAACCTGTTCCCCGATAATCTCGGAGTGTTTGTCGCCTCAGATAACATACCCGTGATTTTTAAATGCGGAGCGTCACCATTGCTCCTTAATGGCGTCCTTTACAACCCCTTTTTGATTTTACCGAACGCCTGCGATATCCATGATTTTAGAATAATAAGGTAATTACATCCATGATTTTATAGCAGATGTAATTATTTATTGCCGTCTACAATGATAAATTATTTATTCATAGAATCAACTTCAAATATCCATCTTTGGAATGTAATAATCAAAGGATGATTGAAAACTGTTGATGTAATGAAGTCATCCAAAAGTTATGGGAAAAGGTTGGTTTTGTTCCCACCATATTTGTGCTCTCCATATACAGGCCATTGTCTTACCGTCGGTAATTTCCCCTTTTTTGACCATATCAAGACATTCTTTAAAACTGAGGGTCCACGGTTCGACAAATTCATCGTCATCAACATTATTGGCATGTTGATTGATATCCCAGGCAATAAAAAGATGAATGACTTCATTGGCATAACCAATCGCGGGATAAAATAAGCCGGTGTATGCCATATTTTTTGCAATCACGCCGGCTTCTTCTTTGAGTTCACGTACCACGGTGTGGAAAGGGTCTTCGCCCGGATCAATCTTTCCGGCGGGAACTTCATAAAAAATCTGACCGGCCGGATAACGGTACTGAGAAATTAAAACCACGTTGCCATCTTGCTTTACAGGTAGTATGGCGCAAGCACCGGGATGATCGATCCACTCACGAATGGAAGTTTTGCCATCCGGTAATTCTACTTTGTCTTTGTAAACCTGTAATAACTCTCCGTCAAAAACTCTTGTTGAATTGATCTTTTTTTCTGCGAGCTTCTCACCAATATTCATATTATTTAGGTTGATTTTTTTTATTTTCAGGGGTTCGGCATGAATAAGATTTCATTTTCACGTGTATCGTATAGGAGTGATCGCGCTGCCGAAGTTCTATTCTCTAAAAGGCAAACTTACGAATATATTTGAACACGAACGAGCACATAGACAGCAAAAAAATTCCGGTAAAAGGGGAGTTGTTTACCATCTCCAACCTGATCTCATTCAGCCGTGCTCTGGTACCGATTCCTATCATCATATTACATCAGGCTGCCGGAGAAGTAGCGACCATACCGATAGCGGTGTTAGTGGCCTATGCTTTCTTTTCGGATTATCTGGATGGTTGGGCGGCACGAAAATTTGATCAAATCAGCGAATTCGGAAAGGTCATGGATCCGCTGGCCGATAAAATTACCGCCGGAATTATGTTTATGTATATGGTGTGGCTGGGGATGATCCCCCTTTGGTTTCTGCTTTTTTTGATCATACGAGACGGGCTGATTCTTGTCGGATCCCTGATGATCAAACGACGGCGCGGAAAAGTGGCCATGTCCACTATTTCGGGTAAGATTGCCGTTAATGTACTTTCCGCTTACGGTATCATTGTTTTCTTTTTCCCCTCTTTGGAGTTAACCATTTTGGTACTCAAGTGGGGAACAGTAGTATTAATGTCGCTTTCCTTTTTTCATTATGTACAGCGATTTTTTAAAATAAGACAAGGTGCTGAATTTAATTAAGTTACTTATTCTATTTCCCCTATAAAACTATGAGTTTCCTTGAAAAGTTTGGTTTAAAGAAAAAGAAGGAAGAAGATCTCGAGCAGGGTCTGGAGAAAACACGAACCGGTTTTCTGGATAAACTGGGCAAGACGCTGGTGGGCAAAGACACCATCGATGATGATGTACTCGACGATCTCGAAGAAGTACTGATTACCTCCGATGTCGGTGTATCAACTACACTCGAAATCATCAAGCGGATTGAGGCGCGGGTTGCCCGGGATAAATACGTCAGCAGTAAACAGCTCCAGGGAATGCTTCGCGAGGAAATTATCGGGCTCTTACGTGAAAACGATGCCGACCGCCCGGCTGCTTTCGATGCCGATCTGAAACATAAACCCCATGTGATTATGGTGGTTGGGGTTAACGGGGTCGGAAAAACCACCACCATCGGAAAACTCGCTCATCACTATAAACTTGCCGGCAAAAAAGTGATGCTTGGCGCCGGAGATACCTTCCGGGCCGGAGCGGTTGATCAGCTCAAAATCTGGAGTGAACGTGCGGATGTACCCATGATTCAGCAGGGTCCGGGCGCTGATCCCGCAGCCGTAGCCTACGACACGGTGGCCTCCGCAAAATCAAAAGATAGCGATGTGGTGTTAGTGGATACGGCCGGACGCCTCCACAATAAAAAAGCGCTGATGGATGAGCTTTCCAAAATTAAACGGTCTATGGGAAAAGTAGTGGAAGATGCTCCCCATGAGGTAGTGCTCGTTCTGGATGCCTCGACCGGACAAAATGCCATGCAGCAGGCCAAAGCGTTTACTTCCGCCGTGGATATCACCGGTCTGGCATTGACCAAGCTCGACGGAACCGCTAAAGGAGGCATTGTTCTGGGCATATCAGCAGAACTTGACGTTCCGGTGAAGTATATCGGAGTTGGCGAAAAAATTGAGCAGCTGCAGGTGTTCAACCGAACCGCCTTTGTAAATGCGCTTTTTGGTGATGAAGTTAAACTCACCTGATGGGTATTCTGAAGAAAACATCTAATTTTCTTCTCATCACATAAATTCGCTAATAAATGAATTTGAGTCACCCTTTGATAGCCTGGTTTTTCACAGCCGTTTTGGCAGCGATGGTGATCCAGTGTTCATCAACGGCATCCGAGGTTCAGGAACTCAATGAAACCGACCGGTTGGTTATAGATGTGGGTCCGCATGACGGCAGTAACTCAGCATTCATGATAACGATCACCACTGAGGAGAGTTACGGATGTGGTGCTTTTCTGAATCGAAAGCTGAACCGTACCCAAGGAGGAGTTTCCATTGAAATTACCGGTGTGGTCCCCGGCGAACCCGGATGTGCCAACGAAGGAGCAGAACCGCTTGAAGAGCCAATCCGCCTCCGATTTGAAAGTGGAATGACCCTGGAAGTGAGACATCGCCGGGATATGGACCGGTACCGTCTGGAAATGGATGGCAACGGCTGGGAAACCGATCGCATTTACAACGGATTGGGAACCAAACTTTCGGCTGCGGAAGGAGATTAGGAAGATTGAGAGTAAGATTAAAAGTAAAAGAAAGAGGTGCTTAGAAACTTTCCCTTTCTTTTACTCATACTCATTCTCTTACTCTTTATACCCTGCTTTCATAAAAACCGGCCAGCTGATGATACGTTCGTCATCAGTATTGCCCCACTGACGTTTTAATCGTACCGCGAGCGTTCGTACCGGATCGTATCCTTTGTATTGGATAAACCGGTTGGTTGATGACCAGGAGCGGAGATAGCCTAAAAACTGATCCAGCCGCCAGGATTTCTTCATGATAAAATCCGGGGTATTGAGCTGGTGGTAAGGAAAGCGCAGACCATTGTATCGTTGTTCGATGTGAATCCGCTGGCGGGGCCAGAAAGGGCCGATGACATCATCGTAAAATGAACGGATTAACGGGTCGATGTGCTCACTTACGGAACAAAGACCATAACCCCAACATGCCAGGAGTCCGCCCGGTTTTAATACCCGGTGCGCTTCTTTGTAGAATTTATCGAGATTGAACCAGTGTAACGATTGGGCGGCAGTTAAAAGATCAACAGAGGAGTCTTCGCAACCGGTGTCACTGGCATCGGCATTTCTGAAGGTAATTTTTTCGTGATGATCGGCTTGTTCAATTTGTTCCCGGCTGGCATCCACAGCTATAACCTGATCGAAATATTCGACCAGTTTCCATGCAACCTGACCGTTGCCGGAACCACAGTCCAGTGCAAGATCAGTGTGCCGGACGTTTTTGATCAGAAAATCATAAAGTTCCTGAGGGTATTGAGGGCGGTACGTTTTATAGATCGATGATTGGTTGGAAAATAACTCGCTCATGCAGCTTTTGGTTTAACGATTTCGTCCATATTGCTCGTGGCTGGAAACCCAGTCGAATGAAGAAATGGCGGCTCCGAGTGAGAGTTCACCTGCCAGCGCCACACCGGCGACAATTTCGGCAAATTTCTTCACCTTGCCCTTACCATAACATCCCATCACATTGAGACACTCTTTTTGGGTTGGCAGTCCTGTACCGCCTCCGTAAGTGGCTACGATCAGCGAGGGAATGGTAAGTGAAATGTAGAGATCTTTTTCTGGGGTGATTTCAGAATAAAGAATGCCGGCAGAAGATTCAGACACATTGGCAACATCTTGTCCGGTAGCTATAAACATGGCTGTGATGGCATTGGGAGAGTGCGCCCCGTTGTTGTTGGCTCCGGAGATGAAAGCTCCGAGGGTGGCAACCTGAGCGTGATAATGCAGACTTTCCGGCTCTACCCGAAGCTGTTGGATCAGGACATCGCG
The DNA here is from genome assembly GCA_007135115.1 of Balneolales bacterium. Lineage (GTDB taxonomy): Bacteria > Bacteroidota > Rhodothermia > Balneolales > Natronogracilivirgulaceae > SLJN01. The sequence continues at coordinate 4,394 of SLJN01000113.1, read as the reverse complement.
TTTAACAACGGCTTCAGCAGTAACCCGCTTTCCCCGAGTGCGCATCACATTCACCTGGGATGCTTTTTTATCCGTTGCAAAATTTGATTCCAGATAAAATCGCTCGATGTTGTCGTGCTGATCCAGAATCCAGCTGCAAGCCGCAAAAGTGGCCCGTCCCACCATATTTTGACCGGCGGCATCTCCGGTAGAATAATTAAAGCGTAGATAAACGAACCGGTTGGAAAGGTAGGGATCGATGAATAAAAGTTTTCCCACACTGGTCGTCGCCTCAGCCTCTTCCCGGATCGTATCCATATTCTCGTGTATCCATTCTACAAAACCTCGGGCATCCCGGGCGTTGTTGAAAATGAAAACCGGAGCTCGCTGCATGCAATCCGCCATGACCGTAGACATCACCCCGCCGGAAGCATTAAGCGCTTTGATGCCTCGATTATAGGAGGCTACCAACGTGCCTTCGGTGGTGGCGAGTGGAATCACAAATTCGCCGTTGGCATGTTCCCCGTTCACATGAAGCGGGCCGGCGAAGCCCAAGGGAACCTGGGTGACACCGGTAAAATTCTCAATGTTTCCTTTGGTTATACCCGGACTAAAAGAATATTGGTTGATGTGATTTAGCTCTTCGCCGCTGTGTTTTTCCAGAAAATCCTGGCGCATTTTTACGGCTTCATCAGAATAGTCGTTATCCTTACTGTTGGGAATTTTTACGCGTTTGGACTCCTCGCGGGAAAGCGAATCTTCGACCTTAACAGTTAAATTGCCATAGGACACAGCTTTGAAACCTACTTCAACACGATGTTTTCCATCCTCCAACTCCCCGATATGCAAATGGATATCAACCAAATTGCGAAGCGGGAATTTCAGGGGATTATCCTCGGAAATTTTATCCGGAGGGAGATCGCTGCCATCTTCCAGTTTGAGCAAAATGCGATCCCGGGGGATGTCAATGCCGTTTATCTTGATATGGTTGATCGAAGTCAGCGTAACATCCGTAAGCCGGTTTTTGATCTGAAATCGTATCCCCTCACCGGTATTTTTCAGACTCCCGTGCGTGTATAGCTGACGTAAAATTAAACTGGGTATAATCATGAACTATCGTGTTGACTAAAATTTCAGAATGATTACCGGAAGGCTTTGCAAAACCGTCTTTTTGACCGATCTCTGCGTTATCGGAATTTTAAAATCCTCACGTATGCTTAATACGCTGTGGTTTTAATCCGCCCGCCGGCGGACTGGCCTTGATCTCGGCCAAAAATCTTGGTTTTGCAAAGCCTTCTACCGTATGTTATGGTCTCGGCAATCCACACTATCTTGAAACGCTGAAACCAGGCTAAATTGATTTATTCTGCACAATTCAAAATACACCTTTTTTGTTGATCTGCACGAGATTCCATGCCCGAATTTGCTGAAATAGTTTTTGCCAAACCCAACCGCCAAACCTATACCTATAGCATCCCGAAGCGGTTAACTGATGATATGGAAACCGGCAAGAGGGCCTGGGTTCCGCTTCAGGGAAAAAAAGCGATCGGCATGGTTGTGGATCTGCATGACCGTACCCCCGATTTCAAAGTCAAAGAAATTGAGCGGCTAATCGATGATGAGCCGGTACTTTCGCAGGAAATGCTACAGCTGACCGAGTGGATTCACCGGTTTTATTACTGCGGTTGGGGCGAAGCGATACAGGCGGCGTTGCCATCAGGACTCAACTTTTCAGCGATTACCTACCTTCAGCCGGGTCCGAACGCGCATAAATTTACCCTTGATGCTTTTGAACAGCAGATGATGGCGGATCTCAAAAACAGAGAGAATCCGGTAACGTATGCTGATGCCCGAAAACGCTGGAGAGATATCGGGGAAAAACAGCTGAATAAACTCATCAAAAAGCAGATCCTCGAAATTCGCGAACACCCTCGGCTTCCTCCGGAACCCAAAACCGTAAAAGGATATGAGTGGGCTGTCAGCGATGTGGAGGAGTACATCGCTGAACTGGCAAATGGCAAAGAACCGGAATCCCTGCCTAAGTGGATTAAAGGGTTATATCACCTTAAAGAAATGGAGCTCCCTCAAAGCAGAGTCCATTTGCTGGATCATCCGGAAATCAGCTCCTACGTGTTGGATCGCATAGAAAAAGAAGAGGTGATTAAGCCTTTACAATTGAAGCCCAGTGAGTTGCAATATGATCATGAATTTGATCCGACAAAACTCAAAGAGCTGAATGCTGAACAGGAGCAGGCATTGGACTCCATCCTTAACAGTGTGCAGCGAAGAGTCTTCCATCCGTATTTGTTATTTGGAATCACAGGCAGTGGAAAGACCGAAGTTTACATCCATGCCCTCAAAAAAGTTCGGGAACAGGGCAGAGGAGCACTTGTACTGGTGCCGGAAATATCGTTGACCCCCCAAACGGTCAAGCGTTTTTATCAGATCTTCGGCGATGATATTTCGGTGCTGCACAGCCGGTTGAATGAACGCGAAAAATACGAAGCCTGGAATGCGCTTCGGCAAGGTAACAAGCATATTGCAATCGGACCCCGATCTGCGGTGTTTGCACCTGTTCAAAATCCCGGTTTGATTGTTATTGATGAAGAACACGACGGCTCGTACAAGCAAGAAGATCCGGCACCGCGGTATCATGCCAGAGATGTTGCGATTAAAAGGGCAAATGACTGTGGTGCAACGGTATTGCTTGGATCAGCAACTCCTTCCATGCAATCGCTGCACCGCGTTAAAGCCGGCAGAGCTACGCTTCTTGATTTACCCTCACGACATGCCGGTGCCGTATTGCCGGAAGTGCAAGTGTTGGATCTACGGAAATATCGAAAAGCGATGAAAGGTCCGCTGGCCTATCCCTTACACGAAGCGGTGGAGTCAGCTTTGATGAGAGGAGAGCAATCCATACTGCTATACAACCGGCGCGGATTTGCCAATTTTATTCAATGCAACGGATGCGGGTGGATGGCGGAATGTCCGCATTGCTCGGTCACGCTGACTCATCATCGCCGCAACAACCAACTTCGGTGTCACTACTGTGGGTACAGTATTCTGAAACCCAAAAAGTGTCCCTCTTGTGATGAACCCGAACCGAAAGATATGGGCTCCGGCACCCAGCAGGTCGAGGAGAAATTGCATGAGTTATTTCCGGAAGCCGGCATCATCCGGATGGATCAGGATACTACGCGCAATAAGTACGACCATGAACAACTGCTTTCCCGATTTGAGCGAAAGGAAGCGGATTTACTCATCGGCACGCAACTGATTACCAAAGGCCTGGATTTTCCCGATGTGACCGTAGTTGGCGTGGTAAACTCAGATACCGAGTTGGCTTTTCCATCCTATCGAAGTGATGAGCGTCTGTTTCAAATGCTGGCGCAGGTATCCGGACGGTCCGGGCGAAGCGACAAACCCGGAAGAGTGTATCTGCAATCCCGAAAACCGGAGCATCCCCCAATACAATTTGCTGCACAGCATGATTTTAAATCCTTTGCCCGTCAAGAAATGAAGATGCGGAAACAATTACTTTATCCGCCATTCAGCCGGTTAATTCGCTTCGATTTTCGCTCTCCAGATGAACAGGTGATCGTGACGGTTGCCGATACGGTGGCCGATCTCATCGCCCGGCAACGTCCGGACCTGTTGCGAATGGGACCCTCGCCAGCTGCCATTTATCGTACCAAAAATGCTTTCAACTGGGAACTCAATGTCAAAGTACCGGTGAGTTGGGGCGCGCGCCGGATTGAAGAAATGCTGGAATCGGTCATGGAAGCCTACGAAAAAGAAAAGCCGGGTAAAGCTTCCCGGGTTCGGATAAATATCAATGTGGATGCAATATGAAGTAATATCTGTAATGTACAGAAGCGTAGTTTTACCAAAAAAAGAGGGGGTGAAAATTCACCTCCTCTGTATTGAAATACGTTTCTAAAATTTAACCTTAGAAGGTAAAGTATCTCACGCCTTCCTGTTTCATAAATCTTGCGACTTCTTCGGGATTAGCTATTCCAATGCCATCAATAAGGTCTGATTCAGTGTAATCCCGATTAGGGAGGAAAATAGCACAAACTTCAACGGTTGCACCTCCATCGATTAATTGGTTCATAAGTTGCTGCGGAGTTCGTCCGGCGGGCTCAAATTCGGGAAATTCGTAGCCTGACAATGCCAACTTACCTGCATCGTCACATAAAAGCACGCGAACATTCTGCCCCTGTTGAGCAGACTGAAAGCTGAGTACCATCGACATCATTTGAGTTTCATGGCTATCAGAGGTAACCACAACAAACAAATCTTCCTCAGCACTGGACTTTTCCGCCATACCGATTAGCGACAGGGTTAAAACGATTGCTAAAAAATATCTCATGTTATACCTAATTTTTGAGTTGTTATAATAAAGAAATAATATA
>SLJN01000173.1 GCA_007135115.1 Balneolales bacterium | reverse complement strand
TTACTGCTGGTTGAGAAATTACCATCTGTCATCAAGGCTCACGAACCTGGGAAATTTATAGCAATCGAGTAGAGGTTGCTATAACAAGCGTTTGAACCGGATTTTGCTGCTCAAAGTTGGCAAAAAAAACTTAAGAGTTGCGGTATATCTTTCTTTTATCCAAATTAATAGCTGTAAAAGGCAAAATCGGTTAAACGCCGCACCGTTACTGCGCAACCGCCGGAGCCTTACTCGCTGCCGGGGTGGTCGTCAGCAACGCCATCCTGCTGATGCACGGCAAAGAACACATGCGCCAACTCGGCATTTCAGGTATCCACAGTTGGATGATCGTCTATCGCACTAAAATGCGCCCCGTGCTGATCACCTCACTAACAACCTTAGGCGGGCTGATGCCCCTGGTTCTCTTTGATACCAGCGAGTTCTGGAACACCCTGGCCACTGTGGTTTGCTGGGGATTGGCATCGAGTATGCTATTTATTCTTTTGTTGATGGGGCTTTGGGAGCGGCCGTTTGTGAGGTAGGGGGAGTGAGATTTTGGGAATGATATTAGAGTCGTTTTAGTATATAAACTACGGTTTAACCCTACTCCTGAGTCGTTTATGTTTCTTACTTTAGGGGTATGTGGCATTTTGGTTATAATTGTATGTCGCACAAAAATATGTGATTAAAACTAAACAAAAGCCCTTCTGTTGATGAAGTTTTTTTTGACCTTAATTTTATTGATTGTTCTTTGTATTGGATGTGTCCAAACAGATTCTGAAGAAGTACCGGAACATCTGAGTGAAATTGAAAATCTTACAGTTTATCCTTCAGACGTAAATCCACAAAATGACATACAGTTTACTCGTACTCAGGTTTTCGAGGAATCTGATGACCTTACAATCGGCCAGATTTCAGAAATAGCTGTAGATGGGCAAGAAAGAGTTTATATCTCTGAAGCAACCCAAGGGCACGCAGCAATTCATGTCTTTGAACCTGATGGATCTTATCTGACATCTTTAGGTGGTTATGGGGAAGGGCCAGGTGAGTTCAGAAGCATAATTAATCCGCAGATCGTTGAAGGCAAACTGTATGCTTTAGACGGAAGGGAATTGAAAATCAATGTGTATTCACTTCAAAGCTTATCTTTTAAAAATTCTATTCAGCTTGATCCAGGCAAGTGGAGCCATTTAGAAGAACTAAATGGTGCGTTCCCTTCTGATTTTACTGTGCTTGACAGCAACAGAATTTTGTTGACTTTTCTTAAATCTGATGGGCGAAAAGAACTACTGTTTCGATATATGATGAACAGTTCCGGTGAAATTATTTCCGACAAGATCATAGAACAAGTATCAGCAGAGCATTTTGTCCGGCCAGATGATGACGGAATCTTTTTTTCACCATTTAGCAGTAGTGGGCTTTTAGCTATCACAGAAAACGAAAACCTCTTTACAATCTGGACTGAGGAGATACTTTTTAAAAAAATACACATTAGATGGTGAGTATCAGAGCTCTTTTTATCATCCATTCAGGAATAAGGAAATAAGTCGTGATGAAGTTTTAAATTATTATGATAGCGAGCTTTACAAAGCATCCGTTCGAAATACTGGTTTTCCAGAACATTGGCCTGCTATTCATTCAATTGTTGTAGATGATTCGAACAATTTTTGGATATCAACTATTATTATTGATGCCAATGACGAGCATCAATGGTGGATACTTAACAGCGAAGGAGAAGTTATTTCTAAATTTGACTGGCCTAAAAAGAGTGAAATTCGAGTCGAAAAAAATGAATCAATTTTTTCATTAGAAACGGAACCGGATTCAGGAATACAACAGGTTGTTAAATATAAATTTCATTACGAATAAAAAGTAACGAGGCCGATAACCAGCGGCTCAACCGGGCGGGTTCTGGGTTTCGGAAGGTTTCTCGTCCTGCTTGCTAGCCGCCAAACCGTTAGCCTGTATTTCCTGGTGAATAGTGTAAGTCAAACAGTTCCTTCCGGATAGAGTGACGGGAAATAGTACCCCACTACTTTTAATGGAACATGAAATCGAAGAGGAGCGCGGTGGCTATCGGATTTGACCAGCTCTTCACTTTCCAGCTGCCGGGTTAAATCCCTGGCTGTTCGCTCAGCTAACCCTGAAATTCTTTTTACTTCTCCACGCCCGATTTCTCCTTTCATTGCTATTTCTGCCAATACATATTTCGCTTCCTGGCGTAATGGTCTTTCATCAGGAATCATATTTTGTGATCTCAAATTCACATAGCCAATTATGCGCTCACGAAGTTTTTCAAGTTGCAGCAAACTTCCCATGAATGATATTTGGTCATCAGCAACTTCATAAAAAAATTCACAAAAACGCTTCAATCCACTTTCTGTTAAGTTGCCGCGGCCGTCATAATCCCCTTTTCGGGCGGCATCTGCAACAGCAAGATATTGCCTGTACTCATCAGGCCGCCGGGCAAAGCCTCTTGATAAAGTCCACAGCCCTGCTGTTTCAAACTTTATTTTCTTCATATAGGCATAAGTGAATAGTCGGGAGACTCTTCCGTTGCCGTCCACAAACGGATGTATCCAGGCTAAGCGATGATGACTGGCCGCCGCTGCAATCAACTTTTTATGGCCGACCAGGTTATCCGGCGAGTATACCTGCTCAAAACGTTCAAGAAATAAGCGAAGTGAATCAGCTTTAGGCGGAATATGATCACCAATTTTTACTTCTCTATCTCTGATTTGACCTGGCTCCATTTTGATCGTTTCACCTGAGACCGGATCAGAAATATTTAAAAAACCTTCGGGATCCGCTTATAAAACTCTTTGTGAATGCTACAGATGAAATCTCTTGAACAAATTTTTAGCTCAGGATTTTCAATGAGCCGTTGGTCAATTAAATCCTGAACTTCGATATGGGCTGCATTGAGCAACTGAAGGTGCTTCTTTTTTTCATCTCTGCTAAATTCTTTTTTAATGGCCCGCTCAATATCTGCCGGTGTGGTATGTTCCCCCTCTATGCGATTCGAGTAGTAACTGTTTATGTGCCGGAGCAACCTTGTAACTTCATTTCTGGTGACAAGGTGTAAAAATTCATTCAACGAAGCTGATTTACGAAACACCTCCATAGCCATATTCACTAAGTCGGAGGCTTCGTTTGGAAACATCGGCTCCATATCTATAAGGCGAGGATGGTCAAATATT
>SLJN01000011.1 GCA_007135115.1 Balneolales bacterium | reverse complement strand
TTTTTAATGAAATTCGATTATTTCCTAAAACCGATGACTTTGAATTAAAGGGAATCAATCTGCGCGACTTTTATCCGGCACTGCAAAAAAATGAGTTGCAGGTCAGCGATGACTTTTTCGATATCGTCAGGGATCATGAATTCATCGGCAATATCGATCTGGAAGAAGAAATATCCTCAGACCCGCAGCACGGTCCGGCCTTGTTGATGAAAGGTGTTAATCAAGCTGCTTCCCGTGCCTACCAAACGGCCTCCGTTACCTTTAAAAGTGCGATACATTCCAAGAGGTTGTTAAGCTTTGATCACGCAGCAGCTCTCAACGGTCTGGCGGATGCTTCGTATGAATTAAATCGCTGGCATGAGAGTAAACAGCATGCCGAACAATCACTGGAAATCACGCGGCAACAGCGCATGCCATTTTTGGTATTGTTCCGAACCGCTTTCGCATCAAACCGGTGGACAGAGGCTTATGATCACCTGTACTCCTATCTTGAGGTACTTGCATCGGGAACCCGTGTTAATCAGGATGTGGTTTTTCCTTTGTCAGATACGCAGTATCTTCTGGGGGAATCGGCCTACCGTAACGGATGGCACGAAAGGGCACTTGCTCATTACGAACAGTATTACGACCTTAAGAAAGGTAACATTCAGTCGGAAGTGATCGAACGATTGTTGCTATATGCAATTGAACTGGGTGAGTATGATAAATCCTTGATTTATTTCAATCATTTATTCGGTGAGGTTGTAAAAAAGCCGCTTTCTGCTTCTGATGAAACAAGGATACTGGAGATTCTTTCATTATTCATGGAACAGGGTTGGTACGATTTCAGCCTTCAGGTGTATGAGCTGTTGTGCCAGAATAATCCTGAAAAACCTGAGCTGACGCGGCGCTGGGTCGCAGCGTTGGTCAGATCAAAAAATGTAGAGAAAGCCCAGGAGATCATAGCAGAACACCATACAAAATTTGCTTGACAATCTCTGTGGATTGCAGTATCTGTAAGTCCGTCATAGAACAACTACTAACCATTATTGTCCTCAATGAGCCAAGAAGATCTCAATATTCTTATTGTCGATGACTCGCCGACGATGCGACGGATCATTAAGAATACCCTTGAGCGAATCGGTTACAAAAACTCAATCGATGCCTCCAATGGTAAAGAAGCCATTGATATGCTGAAGGAAAATTCTATCAATTTTGTCATTACAGACTGGAATATGCCCGAAATGAACGGGTTAGAATTCGTAACCGAAATTCGCAGTCAATCTGAATATGAGAATCTGCCGATTTTGATGATTACCACGCGTGGTATGAAAGACGATGTTCTCCAGGCTGTGCAGGCCGGGGTCAACAATTACATTGTTAAACCATTCACCCCGGAAACGCTTGAAGAAAAAATTAACAAACTAATCTGAGTATCATCACCATGGGCACCGATAAGTCGAAGAAAACTGATAAGGCCAAAGACCCCGATTTGCTTAAGGGTGAGGATTACAACGAAATTCTCGATCGCATTCAACATATAAAAAGTTTGTTTGCTTTCGGCGAGGGGATTTTACCGTTTCTTGAAGAGCTGTTCATCTTTTTGCGTGAAGTAACTCCGCTGCTTAATGATGTATCGGAGTCGCTGATGAATACCTCAGGGATGATGCCGGATGCGGCTGTAGAAATCGATGCGGCTGTTGAGGAAACCTCTGATGCAACCTACCAGATTATGGAGAACGTCGAGAATATCCTCAAGCAACTCGATGAGTTCCAAAAAGCTACCGAAAACATCGAAGGTCTTGATCAGGTTAAAAATCCGGCGTCTGAAATCAGAAATAATACCTCTCAAATCATGAATGCTCTGCAGTTTCATGATATCGTCTCTCAAAAGCTGGTTCACGTTCGCCATGTTCTTGCCGAAGTTCAAAAGAAGATGCTCACCCTGTTTACCCGCATCTACGACATGGATATCGACAAGGATGTAAAAGAAAACATCCTGCAAACTCTGGGTGTAAATGTTGAGGAATTCGAGCGGATCATGGAAACAAAAATTGATGATCAAAGCCGCCTGACAGCCGACGATCCCGATCCGCGAGAGAAGAAAGACGAATCGTCAAAATTCTCTCAGAACGATATCGACGATTTGTTCAACTGATTTACTTCCGCGACAAAAATTAGATTTGCTCAACCTTTACTGCCTTCCATCAGGTAGTAAAGGTTTTTTTATTTGAAGGAGGTGTTTCCCCGGCGTTATTCAGCTTCACTTTCTTTAGAAAGGATCTCACCAATCTTACCACCGATGCTGTTGATATCTTCAACATGATCCACAGCATTCATTCGAATCGCTTCTCTCGGCATTCCGAAAACCACACAGGAGTTTTCATCCTGTGCTAACGTCTGTGCTCCCGAATTACTGAGATCTTTGAGTCCCTGCGCACCATCTACTCCCATTCCGGTAAGCAGAACGCCAACGGAGTTTGGCCCCGCCTCTTTGGCGATGGAGGAAAAAAGCATATCTACAGATGGGCGGTGATGACGTACCAGCGGACCGTATTTTACTCTCACATAAAAATCCTTACCGCTTTTTTTAAGTAGCATGTGATAATTCCCCGGAGCTACAAGCGCAGTACCAAGCCGAACCCTGTCGCCATCCCGCGCTTCCCGGACTTCAAGATTGCAAGCGCTGTTCAGGCGCTCTGCAAATGCCGTGGTAAATTTTGGGGGCATGTGTTGTACGATCAGCACACCGGGCGAATCTCCCGGCAAGTCCGTAAGTACCTGCCTTATCGCTTCCGTCCCCCCAGTTGAAGCTCCGATGGCAATTAATTTTTCGGATTATGTTTTCGGGGATGTATTTTTTTTTTTGCTTGCCTTTTGAGCTTTGTTTGGCTTGTGGCGCCGATTCTTTATCGGCACTATCATCATGCTTGAACCGGTACTTTTGCTTCTTGCTGATGGTAGCCTTGGATGAAGCCCGGATTAATTGGGCGAGTCGGGTAGAAATCTCACCTACGGAAAACGAGCCGCCGGGTTTGCTCATCACCTCTACGGCACCATGCTCCAAAGCCTCAAGGGCCAGTTTGCCGCCCTCTTTGGTCAGTGAGCTGACGATAATAACCGGTTTGGGGAAGTACCGCATAATTTTCTTGAGAAACGTCAACCCGTCCATGCGGGGCATTTCAACATCAAGCGTGATGACATCGGGGTCCATGCGGACGATTTTATCGCGAGCTACATAGGGATCAATAGCGGTGCCGACCACTTCGATATCCGAGAAGCGGTTGAGATCATCCGATAGTTTTTGCCGGACGACAGCAGAATCATCTACAATAAATACGCGTATCACTTCAGTACTTCCGGTATATCAGCTGATTGGTTTCTTGGCGGCTTAGCGCAGGGGTTCCGGCCAGCAGAGCAGGCCGCCGCTGTCGGTGACAAAAGATAGCTGCCAGGGTCTTTCATCTTTCGGAATTGCTTCATCCGGATTAAAAACCTCCGGAATCGATAAGCTTAGCTGCTGCTGAGGATCAATTTTAACTAAAAAATTACCCCCAATAATGTTTGCCGTTTCAGTCGCGGTTGATTCAAGATGATCTTGCTCAATCTCTTCAGGCGAAAGGCCGGTAAAATTGGCTGCCATTTCTGTCAGCATGGATCGTTCGATTCGAATCCGGATCAAATGCTCTTTATTGAAATGAATCCCGACATCCATGTATGGGTCCTCCAGTTCTTCAGCCTGAAGCGGATTTCCATCTCCGTCTATTTCAGGAAACATGAAAAACATATCATCCATAATCTCGTGGATGACTTCATCCAAAACTTGTTTATTCTTCAACATCATATCCCAGAATTTTTAGAATATCCTGACCGATTTCCTCCGGCTGGAATGGTTTGGTTATGTAATCAGCTGCTCCCAGAGACAGAGCCTGTTGAACCACGGTATCTCTACCCTCCGTGGATATTACAATCACAGGGATAGATTTCATAACTTCATCGGTTTTTAGGGATTCGATGAATTGAATTCCGTTCATGACCGGCATGTTTATATCGGTCAAGATCAGATCCACCCAGTTTTCTTCAAGTTTTTCAAGTCCATCTTTTCCGTTACCGGCCTCCACAATATTACCAACTTCTATGCCTGACAGATTTACCGTCCTATTGATAACCTTTCTCATCACCGGGGAGTCGTCGACTATTAAAATATTAAAGGCCATGGTACAAAATTATTTAGTATTAGTTACCCTAACGACCACATTTATAAGTGATATTGTCTTCCTTATTTACTTCAACTTTTATGATACCAGTGTCCATAAAAAGCTTAACCGTCCTGTGAGCCGTACCACCAACATGTTTGTGCTTAATTAACAAGCCCGCTTTCCATAAATATTTACGAAATTCCGCAAAGTTTCGCTTACCGATATTGAACATATCTTTTTGCTTAAAAAGCTTGGCACCTCCAAAAACACTTACTACCGTTGATTTCTTCCGGCCACCTGCATCATAATAATCATTCAAAAAAACCGGCATAGCCGAATCAACATACTTCAAGGGGTTGAAGGCAATGGAATCATCGGAAAGTTTTTCCAATCCCGACTCGGGAAGCATGATGTGGCTTAAACCCCCAACCTGATTCATATAATCGTATAACACCACCCCCAGGCATGATCCTAATGAGTAGGTCACCAGCAGATCGGAAGGATCACTGCTGACTTGCATGTCAGATATCCCGACCACTTTTTTTTCCAGTTTTTGTTCTGTAGCAATTAAACTCATTCAGCGCTTTGTTAAAACCCTTCTTTAGGTCTGAAGATGGTTGGTCTGTATGTTTTCAGCGAATGCCTAATATTATTTAAACTTTCGGAATGCCCTATGATCAGAAAACTATCGGTGTGCATACTTTGAAGCATGTTATCCAATACTTTTTGTTTGGTTTGCTGATCAAAATAGATCATTACATTTCGACAAATGATAATATCAAACATTCCGAAATCCGAGAACGGAAACAGCAGATTGTGCCTTCTGAAGGTCACTTTTTCATTGACCGAAGGCTTGATTCTAACATACTTATGATAGCTTCCCCGGCCTTTCTGGAAATACTTTTTTTTCAGGTTATAATCCAGATTCTCAACAACTTCAGCAGGATATAATCCCGCTGCCGCTTTATCCAGAATTTCTTTGGAAATATCGGTACCAACTACTTCGAGTTGGGTATCGGGTGGAATGAGCTTGTTGCGCTGTGCTTCCAGAAATGTAATGATGGCTGTGTAGGGTTCTTCACCGCTGGAGCATCCGGCAGACCACAACCGAATGAGCTGCTTGTTCGTCTTTTTCTTGCTAAGAATATCAGGAATAATCTCTTCATTCAGCAGCTTAAAATGGGCATCCTCGCGAAAGAAAAACGTATGGTTGGTTGATATGGCATCGATTACCATTTCAAGAGCTAACCCGCTCTTGTCATCCTGGATCATTGAAAAAAGTTCTTCATAGCCGCTGATATTCCTTCTGCGCATCAGTTTTCCAAGGCGGGTCTGAGCCAGCAACTTTTTCTGTGGCGTCAAATTGATGCCGGCCTCACGGTAAATCAGATCACGAAGATATTCAAACTCCGTATCGCTGATTTCGTGATACCGAAAAGGTGCATTTCCTTCGGTAGCTGCCTGCGCCATTTATCCCGATTTCGCCTGATCAAGCATTACCAGTTGACGGCTTGTGAGAATCCGGTCAATATCCAGGAGTGTAATTACCCGTTCTTCACTTTTCGCAAGGCCCAGGATAAAATCGGTATCCAGGTCAACACCAAACGAGGGCGTTTGTTCGAGATCGTCTTCGCCCACATTAAGCACTTCTGAAACCGCATCTACTACAATGCCCAGATGAGAAGTGGTTTGCTGACTTTTTATTTCAACAATGATAATCGGGGTTCGCTCATCATCTTCCTTCTCGGGCATACCAAATCGTTTACGAAGATCAATAACAGGATGAACTTTCCCTCTTAAGTTGATGACTCCGCGCACAAAATCCGGCGTACGGGGGACTTTCGTTATATTCATCATCCCGATGATTTCTTTAACGCTCAGGATGTATATCCCGTAATCTTCCTTTGCCAGCCTGAAGGTAATATATTTTCCCGGTTTGGCTTTTAGTTGCGCTTCTTCATCGGCATTATCATCTGCCTCGGAATCATTCTTCTTTTGAGAGACCTGCGCATCTTTCTTTTTAACCGGCTTATTAGAATCAGTTTCTTTTGCAGATTCCGGCTTTTCCTGCAATTTAGGATCGTTTTCTATCTCCTTGAGAAGCTCATCCATCTCATTGGAGTTATCCGTTTTCTTGCTCTTTTTTTTGCTCATATCACAACCATTTTATTATTCGCTCTTAAACCGCATTTTTGATTTGGGCAACAATGTAGGAATATCAACTATAAGGCCTACATTCCCATCTGCAAGAATGGCGCCCCCTGCCAGTCCCTGTATTTGATTAAGACTTTCACCCAATGATTTAATTACTATTTCCTGCTTGTCGAACAAATCATCAATAAGGATGGCCGCCTCCTGCCCATCACTTTCTACTATAATAAGCAATCCTTCTTCGGCATTTTCAACTCCGTCTTCAATTCCGAAGATTTTATTTAACCTCAAAAGCGGTAATACTTTATCGCGAATAAGTACGGTTTCTCCTTTGCCCGCGATGGTATTAAAATGCTTTTTCTCGGGTATGATCGACTCTTTTATCGTAATCGTCGGGATGATATAGCGCTCGCTTCCCACTTTTATAATAACCCCGTCGATGATAGCAAGCGTCAATGGCAAGCGCATCGAGAAAGTTGTACCCCTGCCTTGTTTGGTGTTGATTTCAACATTTCCACGCAACCGGTCTATCGCTTTTTTAACAACATCCATACCCACACCACGCCCCGAAACATCGGTGATATTTTTTGTTGTTGAAAAACCGGAGGTGAAAATAAAGTTCAGAATCTCCTGATCGCTGAGACCATCGTCGGCCTGGCATAACCCCCGTTCGACGGCTTTACTTTTAATGGCCTGGATATCAATTCCGGCACCGTCATCCGAAATCTCGATAACCACCATCCCGCCGCGGTAATAAGCATTGAGCATGATCGTACCGGTTTCCGGCTTGCCGGCCTCTCGTCTCTCTTCGGGAGACTCAATACCATGATCGCAGTTATTCCGGATAATGTGCACCAGAGGCTCATAAAGCTCATCAACCATATTGCGATCGATTTCGGTTTGTTCACCGTGCATCTCAATCACAATTTGTTTTTCGGATTTTCTGCTCAAATCACGAACGATCCGGTGCATTTTTTGGAAAATATCCTTCACGGGAACCATCCGCAGAGACATCGAAAGGTCTTGCAAATTGGAGGTAATCCTCTTTAGCTGACCAATATCCTGTTCGAGTCTTTTGTCCGTACTTTTTTTGATGACATCGTTTTCCACCACCATATTTTGAGTTACGACCAACTCACCCACCAGATCAATCAGGTTATCCATTTTTTGAATGTTAACCTTAACCGAGCTGTCATGGCTTTTATTTGTTTGGCCGGTAGTGGCCGGACTTTTTGCTGGTTCCGGATTGTCCTTCGCTAACTGCTGGTATTGCGTTAAGTCGGTAGATTCATCGGTTTCAGCCGGTGTCGTTTCAGGCAATATCGGTTGGGTTTCATCAATATCCCCGGCGCGGATTTTGATGATCCGCCTTGCAAATTCCGGAATATCCACATCATGGGGAACATAATCCCGGGCATTACTGGAAGCTGATACCGCTGCGACCATATCCCGCAGTGCATCAACACCATCGAAGACCACTTCGGAAATCTGCTCATTGTAAAAGATATCACCCTTACGGGCATCATCGAGCAAGTCTTCATAAAGGTGCGCAAAACTATTGATTTCCGACAGGTTCAAAAATCCTGCGACTCCTTTAATCGTATGAAATGGCCTGAATACCGAATCAACATGTTCAGTGTTATCCGGGTCGGCCTCCCACTCGAGCAGGCCGTTTTCAATCATTTGGATATTTTCCTGAGACTCTTCAATGAAACCCTGTACAAGCTCCGGATCTTCAACAATAGTTTGAGCGATTAGATCCGGATCATCTTTCTTCTGAGTATATTTCTTTACTTCTTTTTCAATCTCTTCATCCGATAACTTACCGCCTGTTTTTACGGGTTCAGCGGCCTCAACAGACTTTGAGTCAGGTTCTTCGGTAGTTTCGGTCTGATCTTCTTTCTTACCGGCGGCAGTTGTTTCTTCACCAGTCTTCTTACCGCTCTTTTTCTTGCCGGATTTGCTTTTTCCCTTACTTGCAGAAGTACCTTTTTTGCTTTTTTGAGCAGGCTTTTCTTCCTGAGTCTCCGTTTGTCCGCCCGAGTTCTCCTCTGTTTCCTGATCAAAAACTATTTTGGAATCGGAATCCTCTGTGGCGGACTCGGATTTTTCCTGTTCTTCCAGCTGCTCTTTTTTCTCTTCATACTGCTCACCGCTGAGCATACCAGAATCTTCGGTGGCAATCTGAAGCTGTTCTACCGCCGCGCTTAGCTCTTCAAGTCCGACTTCCGAACTTTCATACTCATCAAGGATGAGACGCTCAGCAACACTGCGCACCTGTTCGATATATTCTTCAAACCCGGAAACCTGCAACTCCTCAGCCATCTTGAGAATTTCTCCGAGTGTTTGAATATCATCAGCCTCTAACATCACCACTTTAGCGGCGATATCATTGATATTCTTTAAGGCTTCCTCAGATGGTTGCTCAGCACTCATTCTTCGTCGTCTTTTAGCTTTTTGATTTTATTGCGGATCGTCCGGTCAGATATACCAAGAAGATCGGCGGCCTCCTTCTGGTTGCCATTCGTACGCTCCAGGGCCATGCGGATCATCTTCAATTCCATTTCCTCAATGGGCACCAGAGGCATATCATCCATCAATTCCTGCTTCAGGTTTTCATCAACACCTTCGAATAGCTGGTTTTGCACATGATCCTGTGTGATTTCCTTAGAGCCATGCGACATCAGCACCCCGCGCTGCATGAAATTATCCAGCTCCCTCACATTACCTTTCCAGGACTGTTGCTTCAAAAAATCCATTAATTCCGGGGAGATGGTCTTGGGTTCCAGACCGTATTCATGGACATATTTTTCAACGATATATTCCGCCAATACCGGGATATCATCGCGACGCTCCCTCAATGGCGGAATGGCAATCGGGAACACATTCAGCCTGTAGTACAAGTCTTCGCGGAACTGCCCTTCCCGAATCGTATCGCTGACATTTCTGTTGGTCGTGGCAATGATCCGGACATTCACTTTGGTCGGTTTTTGACTGCCGACCCTGGTAAACTCACTTTCCTGCAACACCCGAAGCAGTTTTGCCTGGATATTGATATCAATTTCGGTAATCTCGTCTAACAGCAGCGTGCCTCCATCGGCCTCCAGGAAAGCACCTTTTGAGTCACTTACAGCACCGGTAAACGCGCCTTTTACATGACCGAAAAGAGTACTTTCAACCAGCTCGGACGGCAAATTCGCGCAATTAATTTTTACGTAGGGTTTATCGGCGCGTTCGCTGTTATAATGAACCAGTGATGCGAATACTTCCTTACCGGATCCGCTTTCCCCCTGGATCAACACGGGGGCGTTATTCTGGGCAATTTGGGGAAGCGAATCGACCAGCTGTTTTACTCGTGGGTGCTCTCCGATGAATTTAACTTCATATCGCCCGTCCCCGGTATCATCGGATGAAGATTTGCTTTTTTTGCTGTCAGGCTTCGATTCAGAGTCGGCAGATGCAGATTTCGGAGCTTGCATCTCCTCCTGATGGCGAACCTTGCCGGTATCTTCTTTTACTTTAAAAAACCGATTAACGCGAGCCAGGATTTCAGGGCCGCTGAAGGGTTTGGTGATATAATCAAACGCCCCTTTTTGAACCGTATTCACCGCGTGATTAATACTGCCAAAGCCGGTAATAAGAATTACACCAACATCGGGATGGTGCTCCATGATATGATTGAGCACTTCATCTCCGGTCATTTCGGGCATTTTAACATCAGATATCACCAAGTCAGCACTTTTTTCCGACAGGGAAGAAAGAGCTTCAGAAGGAGACTCAAATGCTGTTACTTCGTATTGATGCATTCCGAGATGCTTCTCCAGATAACGAAGCATCAAGGGCTCATCGTCCAGAACGATTATTTTACCTTTCAAATCGATACAATCACTTAGAGGTGAACAGAAAACCGTTCCGCAATATATAATTCTAAATCAGAAGTTTACAACCTCGAAAGATCATCAATTAACTTCTGTGAAATTTGATCCAGAACCGACTCATCATTGAGTAACCGGTCTTTGAGTTCAGGAGTTAGTTCCGTATTCGTTTTCTGTGTCTCTCCCTGATGTTCTATGGCTTCTACAGCCGATATTTCTCCCTGTATTCGATCAGATACCTGAGATTGAATTTTATCCTGCTCGTAAACTCCGTTATCGATGTTTTGCTTAATTTCGCGGAGAGATTCTACAGACTGTTTTTGGAGTTTCTGATACTCTGCCAGTGCAAACTTAAGTTCACCCTCATTCGCGGACTTGCTAATGGAAAGCTCATCCGACTGAATGGAGGATGACTGCTTCACATTTTTGCTGTTACCCGCAGCATCCGTTTTAGCGGACTTTTCACCCTGAGAAGCTTTATCAGCTTTATTTTGAGGGTTGAGAGAATTGTTATTTATGTTGGGTATATCCATGGGTTACCCCTTCAAAGAAGATTCTATAAATAACGAGGATTTATGCCGGCCGACATTGCGGTATTTGTTATCGGCATCGGCGTCGTCACTGGCTTTTTTATAAGCGTTTTTCGTTTCGTTGTACCGCGTCTGCAACTGTGAACGTAACAGTTGATCTAAATCTTGCAGTAATCGAAATCGCTGTTGGATGATTTTAAAGTTATCATCTTTTTTGCTTTCCTGCCACTGCTGACTGTGGGTAAGTTCGTACAGTCTGCTTATTTCTTCCGAACGCCGGGAAAACAACTTTCTTAAATCTGCTGCCGTGTATTGCTGTTCCGTTTCAAAACACGACAGGATCTCTCTGGTGCGGCTTATGCACTGATCCAATAACTCCAGCGATTGTCGTTGCAGATTATCCATCAAAAAGCTTATTTACAATTACTGCATCATCATCATTTGTTCGGCGCCGCCCATACCACCCATTTGACCCTGAATGGCCTGCATATTCTGCATCTGGTTTTGGGCATCGGTCATAACCTGCTGCATTTCAGTAAACTCATCCCGAAGTTGGTCGCGGCGGTTTTCAAGCTGGTTTTCTTCACGTTCTACGCGGGTCTCGTAATGATCCATTCGCTGATCGATGGTGTTCTCAAGAGAGTTTATCACCGATCCGCTACCGCTGACAAATTCGTCGATCCGGTTTTCTGCACGGCTTAATACACCTCCATCCGGATTGGCAAATAGTTCCTGAACATCATCGGGGTTGGACTGCAATGCATCTTCGAGCTGCCCCTGGTCTTCAATATACATTTCCCCATTCTGGCGGAAATTGATACCCATTTCCATAAGTGTATCGTACGCGACATCAGGCAGATCACCTTTTTCTTCATCACTTAAACCTGCGCCAAATTCAGCTGACATATCAAGTCGTAGATCCTGCATTAACGTTCGGAAGACACGGTCTCTTTGTAGTGGTCCGCGTTCTCCGGACTCTCCATCAAGGAACGTTTGCTCGCGGATATAATCGTTAACCTCGTTAAACTCGGAGATGAAGCTTTCTACATTTTCCATCGCCTGCTCCTGATCCCGGAATACGGATATCCGTTCATTACCGGTTTCCTGCAGCAGCTCAACGTTCACTCCATCAATGACATCTTCTATGGAATTCGTCTGACGGGTGAAATCAACACCATCAACAGTAAAGCGGGCGTTGAGATCTTCCTCCGAGTTTAGATGATTAAAACCGAACTCTTCACCGCCATCGATGTTTATCCGGTTGTCGCTTCCGGTTTCATCACTTTTAATGGAAATTTGAGAATTTTGTCCATCAACATTAAAGGCACTTGCCTGAAGCCCGTTTTCAACATCATCAAACTGCTCATTGATTTCATCTACGACCATGTTCATTACCTGCTGATTATCTTCAGCCTCAGACGCATCAACCTGGATGGGTTGGGTTTCTCCACCTACCGTGATGTCCATTTCAATCTGGTCGCCGGTCAGTTCATCCCCCTCATTATTGATTGTATCAGATAGCAAAATATCGCGCTG
Organism: Balneolales bacterium; assembly: GCA_007135115.1. Lineage (GTDB taxonomy): Bacteria > Bacteroidota > Rhodothermia > Balneolales > Natronogracilivirgulaceae > SLJN01. The sequence continues at coordinate 21,875 of SLJN01000011.1, read as the reverse complement.
AGCAACATTATCTACATTGATATCGAACTCGCCGGGTTCTTCAAGCTGCATTTCATCCACGGTAAGCTCGAATGCATTGTCGTTGGTTGAGCTTACATCAAGCGGGTTGAACATATTTGCAGAAGGATCGCGAAAATCCGTGACGGTACTGCTTAACGAAGAAAGCTTAGAGCCGGCATCACTAACTGCCGCTTGACGCTGCTCGTGCTCCGCCTTTCGCTCTTTTACTTCGTTCAGCTGCGTACTCTCAGCTTCTATAATCTGATCTACGAGCTGCTCGAAAGGATCGTTTTGGCGAAATATGGATTGAATGTCTGACATAAGGGGTTAGGCTTGTTTTTGCTGTTTCTGGCCTTTTACAACATGTTCATCCCAGGTATCCCGGATGCCCTCAATTAGTTCACGCACCTCGTCAAATTCTTTTTTCCGGGCTTGCCGCTGGCAATATTCATACAGCCTGAAAAAATCTCCGGATATCTCATAATCGAAATTCAAGCCCCGAATAAGTGTTGCAAGAACTTCGACGAGTTTTTTCGAATCTTTTCGATAACAGCACTGTATGGCAATGTCATAGAGTTTGGTAACGAGTTCTTCAGGGGTGGCGTTCATCACCGCCTGCCGTTCATAGACATTTGCAGGGTTTTTCATACCAGATGATTTTTATTATTCTGTTTCAAGATGATCATTGCATTACAAGCATTGTGCCACATCTACGACACTTTATTACATGCACTTGCAAAGGTATTACTGTTATCTCAGGCGGAAAAAATGACCGTTTCGATGTAATTTTTTGCTTGTTGTCATTGATCCGAAATGGTATGATTATTTATCGACAGAAATCTAAAAAACTTAAAAGGCAGGCCGTGCTCTCTTTAATCAGTTGAATAAAAAAATCGGGGTACCGGATTGTGCCGATACCCCGATAATTTGGCATGATTTTATCATCCGTTGTTGCCATTACCGTTATCATTTCCATTACCGTTGTCATCATTACCATTTCCGTTACCGTTAATGGTAATAAAGTCCAGGACAGCTTCAGGAGCTGTGTTGGCTTGCGCCAGAGCAGACGTAGCCGTTTGTTGCAGAATTTGCAGCTTTAAAGCCTCACTTTGTTCGCTCGCAAAATCTGCATCTTGAATGCGGCTGCGTGCTGCCTGGTTACTGCTCACTGATTGCGTCAGGATTTCTTCGCGGATCGTCAACTGAGCCTGACTAATACCCAGCTGATTTACCACTTCAGAAACGGCAGTAATGGCATCATCGGTTGCTTCTACCGCTGACTGGGCATTGCCATGTTCATCCACTTCGAGATCATGAACTCCCAAGTCTTCAGAAGCAAAACCATCTTCATTATCCTGTTGGATTTCCACGCTGATAACATCCTCAGCGCGCTCACCCACCTGGAACGAAGCACTGTAGTCTCCGTCCAGCAGGACTTCACCCTGAAATTCGGTTTGATCGACAATATCGTCGATCTCATCTGCCAGGGCGTCCATCTGTTGCTGGATAAAACCCCTCTCATCACTACCGAGAGAATCATTAGCTGCCTGCGTGGCTTTGACTTTCATTTCCGTCAGTATATCGATAATGGAATCAAAACTCGCCTCGGCAATATCCAACACAGATTTTGCATCGCCGGTATTCTGTAACCCCTGCTCTAACCCTTCTATGCGGGCGCCAAGCCGGGAAGCTATAGAAAACCCGGCAGCATCATCTTCAGCCCTGTTAATTTGAAGTCCGGTTGAAAGTTTCAGCCGGGTCTCGCCCAAATCCCGGTTGACCCGGTCGAGCGAGAACTTCGCATCCATGGACTGAAGATTGGTATTTATTCGGTTTAAGTCTCCAAATGCCATGGTTTTGTTATTTATTTGGATTACACAAGGTCCATGTTCCTTGCTTGATTTTCCGATTATCCAAAAATCAGACCACCGGCCGGATAAGACCGACCAGTTATCACAGCCGGGAGCCTGTCTGAATAAGCAGAAAAATGAGTGCAGCCAACCGAATTTGCTCCTGATGGAGGAGACTAAACCATCCGGAATCCGGTGGACACACTTAAATCGATGCCAATAAATTCAATAAATTAATGGATGGCTAACATCAACACGTTACAACCACTAATAGAATTTATTAGCCAAGGAACCCGAAAACAGATTCGGGAGCCTGATTGGCCTGGGCCAATGCAGAGATACCGGTCTGCTGAAGAATTTGCATTTTTACGGATTCGCTTTGAACCTCTGCAAAATCGGCATCTTCAATACGGCTCTGAGCGGCCTCATTACTGTTGATGGATTGCGTGAGGATTTCTTCGCGGATCGTCAGCTGTGACTGATTAATCCCAATAGTGTTAACTGCAGAGGCTACGGTTGTCAATGCTTCATCTATATCGGCTATTGCTTGTTGAGCAGCTTCATGAGCACTATCTCCGGGGGCCTCATCATCATCGATTACCCAAAGTTCACGGTTGTCTTCGTCAACTGCGTCACCAAGATCACCGTCATGAAGTCCTAAGCCTTCACCACTAAAACCGGATTCACCGTTGTGATTAATCTGAACATTGATTACATCACCGTCAGTACCTTCATCCTCATCAGCTGTTCTCTCACCTACCTGGAATGTAGCATCAAATTCGCCATCCAGCAGGTTTTGTCCCTGAAATTCGGTTTGCTCTACCAGTGAATCCAATTCCTCCACAAGGCTATCCATCTGTTGCTGGATGAATTCGCGCTCATCACTGCCGAGGCTGTCATTGGCAGCCTGGGTAGCATTGGTTTTCAGTTCGGTAAGAATATCCGTAATGGAGTCGAAACTCGCTTCTGCGATGTCCAGTACGGATTTAGCGTCGCCGGTATTCTGAAGTCCCTGCTCCAAACCTGAGACACGTGCTCCCAGTTTGGAAGCAATGGAAAATCCGGCAGCATCGTCTTCCGCCCGGTTGATTTGCTTGCCGGTAGAAAGCTGCAGTTGGGTATCTGCAAGCTGGCGGTTCGTCTGATTCAGACTGAACTGGGCATCCAGCGACTGCAGGTTCGTATTGATTCGGTTTAAATCTCCAAAAGCCATGGTCACGTGGTTTTGGTTTGTATTACAACATTGGTATCAGAGCAGTGCTGCAGCTATAAATGCTACAGCAAAGCTCTGATTTAAAATGGAATAGCTCATTTGAGCTATTCGCTACTATCCGAGAAATCCGAGTACAGCTTCCGGCGCCTGATTAGCCTGCGCTAATGCAGAGATACCGGTTTGCTGAAGGATTTGGGATTTCACTGCTTCACTTTGCTCCGCTGCAAAATCAGCATCCTGAATGCGGCTTTGAGCAGCCTCATTACTGTTGATAGATTGTGTCAGGATTTCTTCGCGGATCGTAAGCTGTGATTGATTAATCCCGATAGAGTTAACCGCAGAGGCTACGGTTGTCAATGCATCGTCAATATCTTCAATTGCTGCTTGGGCATTTTCATGAGCAGTATCTTCCGGCCCGTCTTCGGTTACCCAAAGTGCTCGGTTGCCATCATCAACTGAGTCACCCAGGTCTCCGTCATGAAGCTCTAAGCCTTCACCACTAAAACCGGAATCATCGTCATGATTAATCTGAACATTGATTACATCGCCGTCAGTACCTTCATCCTCATCAGCAGTTCTCTCACCTACCTGGAACGTAGCATCAAATTCGCCATCCAGCAGGTTTTGTCCCTGAAATTCGGTTTGCTCTACCAATGAATCCAATTCCTCGACAAGGCTATCCATCTGTTGCTGGATGAATTCTCGCTCATCACTGCCGAGGCTATCATTGGCGGCCTGGGTAGCGTTGGTTTTCAGTTCGGTAAGAATATCCGTAATGGAGTCGAAACTCGCTTCTGCGATGTCCAGTACGGATTTAGCGTCACCGGTATTTTGAAGGCCTTGATCAAGGCCTTCGATTCGCGCGCCGAGTTTCGATGCGATGGAAAATCCGGCAGCATCGTCTTCTGCGCGGTTAATTTGTTTACCGGTAGAAAGACGTAACTGCGTCTCAGCAAGATCCCGGTTGGTCTGATTCAGACTAAACTGGGCATCCAGTGATTGCAAGTTCGTGTTGATTCGGTTTAAATCTCCAAAAGCCATGGTCACGTGGTTTTTTGGGTTTTTATTTAAAAACAGGAGACGGGAAAGCAGCCGAAGCCCTTTCCCGTAACCCGAATCTGTTCAATTGTCAAAGAGGTAATCGGATAATCGCTGATGAACGGATTATCCCAAGAATCCCAATACGGCCTCAGGCGCCTGATTGGCCTGGGCCAGGGAAGCTGTAGCCGTCTGTTGCAGAATTTGCAACTGGGTCGCCTGACTTTGCTCTTGAGCAAAATCAGCATCTTCGATTCGGCTTTGAGCCGCTTCGTTACTGTTGATGGTCTGAGTCAAAATTTCTTCACGAATCGTAAGCTGAGTCTGATTAATACCGATCGTGTTCACGGCTTCAGCTACTGATGTAAGTGCATTGTCTACTGCCTCAACAGCTTCCTGAGCGTTATCATGATTGTCTACATCGAGATCATCACGGAAATCTACTCCCATGTCTTCAGCATCAAATCCACTACCATCCTGCTCTATAGTAACATTGATGGTATCATCTTCTTCTCCACCCGGATCAACTCGCTCGCCAACCTGAAAGGTGGCATCAAAACTACCATCCAAAAGATTTTGCTCCTGGAATTCAGTTTGTTCGACGATTGAATCCAATTCATCTGAAAGTGCTTCTAATTGCTGTTGAATAAACCCACGCTCTTCTTCGCCGTAGGTATCATTCGCAGCCTGAGTAGCTTTAACTTTCATTTCTGTGAGAATATCGATGACGGAGTCAAAGCTGGCCTCGGCAATATCCAATACCGATTTAGCATCTCCGGTGTTTTGCAAGCCTTGCTCAAGGCCTTCTACTCGCGCGCCGAGTTTCGATGCGATGGAAAATCCGGCAGCATCGTCCTCTGCGCGGTTTATTTGCTTACCGGTGGAAAGCCGAAGTTGTGTTTCAGCTAAGTCCCGGTTTGTCTGATTGAGCGAAAACTGAGCATCAAGTGACTGTAAGTTAGTATTAATGCGATTTAAGTCTCCGAATGACATAATGCACTCCGAACTTTATGTTGTTCGCTCGATCCTACTCTGGCGACCGATAGAGTTATCGTTCAAGGGATTGCCGACTTAAACTTTTTTATCATTTTTTTTCTCAAATCACCCTTCCCAAAAAAACAAAAGGCCATAACCTACAGATGGCCATGACCTTATAAAAAGGGTAGATTTTCAGAAATTATCCCAGAAACCCGAGTACAGCCTGTGGTGCGGTGTTGGCCTGGGCTAATGCAGAAGTTGCTGTTTGCTGTAAAATCTGCAATTTAATTGCTTCGCTTTGCTCGGCGGCGAAATCAGCATCCTGGATACGACTTTGAGCGGCGCTGTTGCTGTTGATCGCCTGGGAAAGTATTTCCTCACGTATCGTCAACTGGGTTTGGTTAATACCCAGTTTATTTACCGCACTTGCCACATTGGTTAATGCATCATCGATACTTGCAATTGCAACCTGAGCATTCTCGTGAGCAGTATCCTCATCCCCGTCTTCCGTTACTGAAAGGTCCACCACACCGAGTCCTTCGGCATTAAAACCATCTGCAGGCCCGTCTTCATTCTGAATGTCTACAAAAATGACATCCTCGGTTCGCTCCCCAACCTGAAAGCTCGCCTCGTAGGAGCCGTCTAACAAACTAACACCCTGAAACTCGGTTTGATCCACCAGGGCATCCAATTCCCCTTCAAGGGAGTCGATTTGCTGCTGGATAAAACCGCGTTCATCGGTACCGAGCGTGTCATTGGCTGCCTGCGTAGCTTTGACCTTCATTTCTGTAAGGATATCTATTATAGAATCAAAGCTTGCTTCGGCTATATCAAGCACCGACTTAGCATCTCCGGTATTTTGCAACCCCTGCTCCAATCCGGCAATTCGCGCTCCAAGTTTGGATGCTATAGAAAAACCGGCGGCATCATCTTCAGCCCTGTTAATTCGCAACCCAGTCGATAGACGAAGCTGCGTTTGCCCGAGATCTCTGTTGATTTTATTCAACGAAAACTGAGCATCCAGAGACTGTAAATTGGTATTTATTCGATTTAAATCACCAAAAGACATGATGTTGTAAATTAGGTTAATAACTCATTCCTGCTCTTCGACCAAAAGAGTTATCGACCATGGTTTACATTTTTTAAATTTTTCTTCAAAAATTATTAAATTGAGTAATCCTAAATCTGTTTAATGCTTTTGTATTCATAGCCTTAGCAATGAAAAAAATCTGCTGAACCGCCTTTTCTGTTCGCAAATAAAAAAAGGCCACCCCGGAGCGGATCCGAAGTGACCTTTTTTGTGCACAAACTCCCCAAAAACTTACGTGACCATGGCTTTGGAGATCATTTGTGAGCCGACGTTGCGGCTTCTGAAAAATATAAAAAGAAAGAGCGAGAAGAGTGGAAAAAATGAAGCACGTGACCATGGCTTGGAGATAACCACTACAACGACGCTCTTCTTTTTATGTAAGCAGTAAGAGTAAGAACGAAAGAGCAGGAAGTCAGAGTAGGATGAGCGGTTGGTCGGTCGGTCGCTTCGCTGATCTCCCGCTCCTCTTCTGCTTGTTTTAACAGAATCGTTTTGAGCTGACCAGGCTCGGTTTTGAGGTTTTTATGATAACCGGGACCGCTCTTCCCGTTTATCCCTCAGTTAAAGGTTATCCTAAAAATCCTAATACGGCTTCCGGGGCTTGATTGGCCTGAGCCAGGGAGGATGTAGCTGTCTGCTGGAGAATCTGATTCTTTACAGCATCACTTTGCTCTGCGGCAAAATCGGCATCTTCGATTCGGCTCTGTGCAGCTTCGTTACTATTGACAGCCTGAGTCAGAATTTCCTCCCTGATAGAAAGTTGGGTTTGGTAAATTCCGATGTCATTGACTACAGACGCAACTGAGGTAAGAGCGTCGTCAACGGCTTCCATGGTTAGTTGAGCATTATCGTGAGCCGCATCCTCAGAGCCGTCATCGGTTACAAAAAGCTCATCGAGCCCAAGATCTTCGGCATAAAAGCCGTCACCATCCTGTGAAATCTCAACATCGAGCACATCGTCGGTTCTCTCTCCTACTTGAAAAGAGGCTTCGTAGGAACCGTCCAATAATGGTATTTCCTGATATACGGTTTGATCGACTAAACTATCAAGCTCATCAGTAAGCGAATCTATTTGTTGCTGAATAAATTCACGCTCTTCATCACCATAGGTGTCGTTAGCAGCCTGAGTAGCTTTGACTTTGATCTCGGTAAGTATATCCGTGATGTTATCAAAACTTGCTTCGGCAATATCCAAAACGGATTTGGCATCCCCGGCGTTTTGCAGTCCTTGCTCCAGTCCGGCAATACGAGCACCGAGTTTAGAAGCGATAGAAAAACCGGCGGCGTCATCTTCTGCTTTGTTGATTTGCTTACCGGTAGAAAGGCGTAACTGGTTTTCTCCCAGATCCCTGTTAACCTGATTTAAGCTGAATTGGGCATCCAGCGAAGACAGATTGGTATTAATGCGATTAAAATCACCAAAAGCCATAACAAACTCCTTTTTGTTATTATCCTGGTTGTTGTTGGTGAACGACTCGTCCTTGAGCCGTTGTGATTGGAGTTATCGTCGCGGGGGTTGGCTACTTAAATATTTTTTTTAAAAAAATTTCTGATTCGCTTCCAATGCCTTGTTGGCCGAACTCCCGGACTTTAAACACATAACTTTCTTAAAGATTATTAGCCCATATTTACTCCTATGCAATAATCGGATGAAAGAATATATTCTTCTAATACCGCTTACTTTCTCAACTTTTGTATCCCCAACTTTTCACTTATTACATGAATTGACTGTTGCGGAAGCAAGGGTTAATGCTGTATATTTGGAATCTTGAATTGAAAGGACTAAAGATTAGCTGTCATTTCAATAAGCCCTGGTGGCGGAACTGGTAGACGCGCTGGCTTGAGGGGTCAGTGGCCGCAAGGCCGTGCTGGTTCGAATCCAGTCCAGGGCACATTTTCAAAAAGGGACAAGGCATGCCTTGTCCCTTTTTTTGTTTGTCTTATCCAAATATCCATTTCTGCCCTCCTTTACCACCCTCAATCGGTTCTCCTATATATATAGATGCCTCAGGTAAACAAGCTACCAAAGTCGAATCAAACTCGTATCAAATACGTAAATATTCGAATTTGATTCGAATTTGAAACGACTTTGATACGAGTTTTAACAGTACCTGATTACAGTGCCCGCAGGAGGAAATAGATTCACTCGCTCATCATCACGAGACGGATCAAACAGGAATTTTACACTAAAGTCTTCTGCTTGTAGATGTTCCGGCAGAATAAATTTTTAAACGCCGCGCAGCGCGAATCCGTAATCATCCCGCATTTCCATCATTTCACCTTCGAAGGTGCTTCCGGATTCGGTGTCCTTAAACAAATACTTCACCAGTTGACCCGGAACAGTATCTGATAACCACCAGGTGTACTCAAAGCCGTCTTCTTCATGATAAAGCACTTCTGTTTCGAAAGATCCGGCACCAATGGTAACTGTCTCACGGTCAACTCGGTACTCATCCCGGTCTTCCGGATAAAACGATTCGGTGTGGTATCCGGCTTCCTCAAGTGATTCTTCTCCTTCACGCCGCTCTTGCTCCTCTTGCTCATCGCCGGTAAAGCGGTGATGACGAATTTCATCGGTTTCCGGGTCTTTCAGATACATCTCACGTGCATTCAGATCGCGATCGACCAAAATTTCGTACTCGATGGTTTCGGCATCTTCCGGAGTATATTTTAAAAACCACCAGCTTGAGCCATCATCTTCGCGGCTCAGTAATGCCCGCTCAGCTGTAAATGTTGTTCGTTCATCATCTTCGATGGCTACCATGCGCCAAACGGCACCCTGGCCTTCTTCAAATTCATCGTGATGGAGCCCGTATCCTCCGATATGAAACATTTGGGTATACGCCAGCTGATACAACATTAAATCAGTATACCCGTAGAGCATCGCCTCCAACTCCCGCTCAACAGCGGCACCAATTGCCTGATCTACTGCTGATCGCGCCGCCTGGTCAAAGGAAAAACAGCCTTTCAAGCCCGTCATCATTAAAATCACGGCTAGTCCGATAGCGCTAATTTTGAGGTAAGTTTTTTTTGAACGCATTTTTTCAATCCTATTTAAATTTTAAAGTATACACACATAACTAAGGGTTGCTTTGCATCACTTAGAGTTTTTCTCGTTGGCTTCATCCTTCGGTTCAAAACTCAAGCTTTGCCATACCGAATCAGACTAATAAAGATACTACCTCTTTGAGTTAAAAGTACATCCTTTCGCGATACTTCTGTCAACTGTGCAAAACTTAAATCCTTATGCTTCATTTAAGGTAATTTTGTCGGTCAAGCAGGCTATAATTTTTGCATCTTCAGGAGTGAAGAAGAAATAGTTGACATGCGGCGGGTCCGCCGACTCATCCCATAGTCGGAAAGTGTGTTCATCATCAGCATAAAAACATAGATAGCCCATCTCAGATAAGTTTTTGTAGATGCTGTATGACTCGGGGTTTGATGCCTTGGGAGGGCTGTTAAACTCTATCATTAAACCCGGTTTGTATTGGGCTAACGTTTTGGCAGCGCCCCTCAAAACTGCGGATTCGTGTCCTTCCACGTCAATTTTTATAAAACTAACGCCGGATAACTGCCTCGCCCGGTTATCAATGGTATTACATACCACTTCTCTGACAACATGATTTTCAGAACTTCCGGACTCTTCCAAACTCGCGAGAAAATAGTTGCGTGTTCCATTCACCACCGGTATGGAAAGTTCTTTCCGGTACACATTATCTGACAGGGCTTCGCAATAAGTCGTTACATTTTCGGCGGAGTATTTTTGCAGCAAATGATTTAACAATCGACTCGAAAGCGGCACAGGCTCAAACGCCAGCACCTGACTGCTATGCCTTGAAAAAAACACACTAAAAACCCCGTAGTTAGCCCCTGCATCTATTACTGCTCCCGGCCGCTGCTTTAAATAATGCTCCATAATCCGGAATTCCGGCATCTCATAATCACTGAAATTGATTTCATTCCGAAGACGAAAGCATTTATACCGAAACCGAACATTATCAAAAAACCTGCCTACAATCGATTCGTTACTTTCTGCAAGTTTATCCAAATAATAATTTAAAGTTTGCCGGATGGCTTCACTGCTCATTTTTACTCCCTTTCAGTAGGTCAGTCATAAGGGAACTAATTGTTCCCGTTAGTATTGATACTCCGGGGATCTAATTACAATAGTACAACCCCGCAATTGCTTAGTACCACACAAATGGAGTGCCATACGGTGTGGTTGTTTCGATGATATTTTTGTGGCCGTTATTAGTAACCAAGGCTTTACCTCACGAGGTCTACTCGCATTAAAAAGGTTTAAGGAAATCCTTTCATGGGCCTGTACTTCTCATCAAGGGAAGTGTATTTTAGATCTACTTAAACCGGGTTAGTAGCATTTCCAAGCATGTTGAAGCTATATATATTTCTCTCAGGGCTAATTTTTTCAGGGATACTCGTATCATCGTTGGATTACACTGATGATCCTCCAGATCCTTTCGACCCCTATGAGATACTGGAAGCTCAAGGCGGACAAGCCGAGTTGTCTATGGTCAGCATCGAAAGACAGCGACTGAAATACTTATTACCCCGGCTCAACAATATTTACGCTGAATACTGGGAGCCCGAATCCTTTGACCTTCCCGATCAGGCTGAAGTACATTTATATCCTACACCACAGCACGATCAAGGCATTACCATCTTTTTTTCGGTTGATGAAGAAGTCTCCGATCAAGACCCTGATCAACAACAACATTACCGTCTCGGGAGGATGTTTATCAACGAAGTCAAAAAATACTCGCCCAGGGCGGATTCCCTCGGTTTCTTTGTAGCGATCGACACCACTCGCGAAACCGGAGAAAATGTTTTAAGCAACCTCCAAAATGCCCGTTATCTCATTCCGAACCGGGATGATGGAGAATCATTTGAGCATTTTGATTTCAATGCCCCAACTTCAACGGTCTCCACGATGGAGCTTCTGCTCAAACGACTGGATCTTGCGACGGATGAATTCCGGGATGACTACAACACTTTCTTGAGCTTGTCCGGTTTTAACTGGAAAGAAGATGCTCACATATCATTTAAAGATCACCCTTATGTCGGTACGGGGATATTGGCTACATTCGTAGTAAACGAAGAAGTAGCCGAAAGCGACCCCGACTTCACGCAACACCAGCGACTGGCCGATTATATGCAAGACACCCTTGATGAAATTATCGAACAGCTTCCCGTTGAAATGGACGAAGTCGATTTCGGAGCAAAAATCAAAGGAGAGCCCCCCACGGTTTTCAATTAATCGAGAGTTTTAAACACTTACGTCAAAACTTTAAAAGACTTACAACATAGCTTCCAGGTCTTTAAAAATTCAGATCAAACTTTATATTCCAAAAATGCGTTAGGGTTGCTCCCCGAATCATCACTATATTCCTCTGTGCTGATCTTTTACTGTCTGAATATTCAATAATTTACGCTACTTAAGTTATCAAAGTGCCTCGGTTACTTAACATCATTACAATTCTATCAAGTCTGGTTTTATTTGCGCCATTGACAGCTTATCCGGCCGGTAATGCCGATGCATCCACCACCACTAATGCTCCGGCTCAGCCTCGAACTGCCGAAAACCCGATGGTGTGGAATGTAGATATCAAAGGCAACAATACCTTTCGCTCCATGGTGATAAGAAACCAAATTGCCACCGAAGCGCCCTCCATGATGCGAAAGTTGCGATTTTGGAACCGCTCAGGCTATGATTTCAGCGAGAATGAAGTGCGCAGGGATGTAATTAGAATTGAGCGTTTTTATCGGCGCCGTGGCTTTTATCACACTAACGTAAGCTACCAGGTTGATGAAGGTCGCCGAGACTGGCGGCGTAATGTCTTATTTGAAATCGAAGAAGGTCCGGAAACAACCATTAACGAAGTAACCTATGGTTTTGAAGAAGGCAACTCTCAGGAAGCTGAACTAAAAGAGCACTCGGTGTTTCGCAGAGCGTTGGACCGCCACGAACTTCAACCCGGCGAGCGCTACCAATTGTTGCTACACAGCGATGTAGAGGCCCGTATATTGGATGCACTCAATGATATCGGATACCCCTTTGCCAGAGTTAATGTTATGCCGGAAGTTGACGAAACCGAAAACTCTGCCGATGTCCATATCCATATCGATCCGGGACCACTTGCCCGAATCGGAGAAATCTTCGTCGAGGGCAACGAATCCATTGATGAACGTAAAGTTCGCCGGCAATCTAACCTTAAAGAAGGCGACATCTATCAACAGAATAAGATTCGCGATAGCCAGCGCAATGTGTACAGTCATCATCTGTTTCGCTTTGCCACGATCGGCCTTCCGGAACAGGCTCGCGATTCAACGGTTTCTGTCCGTGTTCGTGTTCGCGAATATCCACGAAGAAGTATCCAGACCCAAATCGGCGCGGGCTGGGAAGAAATTTTGCGAGCATCCGTCAGATGGGAACACCGCAATCCCTGGGGGACCGGTCATCGCTTTCAAAGCCGGGTTCGCGGATCTTTCATCGAACAGTCATTCGACCTTGAATATCTGTTCCCCTACGTCTTTAACTCCAGCAGCCGTGTAACAATCAACCCATTTGGCCAACGCCTCGATGAGACGAACTACTTGCTTCTGCGGGGTGGTATTACCAACAGTTTTATCTACCAGCACAGCGAGGATTTTACATCAACCGTTTCTTATGAGTTTACTCGTAACCGGGAAGACCTCATTGACTACCCTGATATCGTCGACCGCCCGCCGAATCTGTATAACATCTCCGCGCTTCAGTTATCCTCTTACTACGGGAAAACTATGCCGGACTGGGGCGAAGGCTGGATTGTGCGACCTTTTGCGGAATTTTCTGGAATCCTGAGTTCCGGTTCCCTTTCCTATCAGCGTTTTTTGCTGGATGTACGACGCTATGTTGACCTGCCTACCGATTCCCAAATCGCTATGCGTCTCGATGGCGGTATGATCTACTCCGATGAAGATCGTCCTCTTCCCGAAAATATCCGGCTATATGCCGGTGGCACCAACTCCGTACGCGGATGGCAGCGTCGAATGCTCGGCTCCAAACGACCGGTTTTTGATGATGGCGAATTTCAGGCCTATCTGCCTGTGGGCGGGAATGCGATGTCCACCTTTAACATCGAATTTCGCCAGCAAATGGATTTTCTGCTCAACAATTTAGGTATGGCCTTTTTCCTGGATGGCGGCCAGATTTGGGATGAACCGTCCGATTTCGATCCCGGTGATTTAAAATTCGGAGTCGGCGGCGGATTTCGCTACAGTTCACCTATCGGACCGGTCCGCATTGACCTGGGTTATAAAATCAATCCATCCGATGAAGACCTCAATATCCATGAGGGTACCGATTATGGGTCGCCGATAAACCGCTGGGGCATTCACTTTAGCATTGGACAATCCTTCTGATGGCAGAAAACACCCCTCAACATAACGAATCCGAGAAGCCGAAGCGCCGAAAATGGCGTAAATGGCCGTGGATTACCCTCGTTATTCTGGTGCTGTTGGCTGCATTCATTCGGTACACCGTTCAGGCAGATTGGTTTTTTTCTCAGATAAAACAGTATGTAGAACGAACGGCCAATGATACTCTTAAAGGAGAGCTGCGTATTGATCAGATGCGGGGGGATTTATTTTCTCACATCGATATTTCGGGGGTTTCCGTAGCGGATATAACCGGCTCAGAACTGGCTTCGATTGATAGCATCGGCGTTCGTTACGGTTTGATGGAACTGATCCGAAGTCCGCACACCCTTGATCGCCTGGATATTCATCAACTAAAAGCGGATGTTGTGGAGGATGAAACCGGATGGAACCTCCTCAATATCCTCCCGGATGCCGAACCGGACCCGGACGAAGAACCCCTGGACTTGCCCGATTTTGAAGTCCGCGATATAGCGCTGCACAATCACGAAATATCGGTAACCTCACCCGAATTGCCCGACGAATATGCGTTGATTGAATCCCTGGACCTCCACGCCGGCGTGCGTTTTGTCGATGGTTATCAGGAAGCAAGGTTGGAAAATCTGGATTTTGTCCTCACCGAAGGACGTCTCGACGGACCGCTTGAATTTGCCACTTCAGCCCGGATGGAAGACGATCGCATCACCCTCCAGTCGCTTTCGCTTGCCGGAGCGCACACCTTTCTGGAATCTTCGGGAGAATTCGACGCTGAAGACGAAACCTTTTCGGTGGAAGCCTTTCTCAATCCGCTCGGCTATCAGGATATCAGCCCTTATGTTGATGAATTGCCGCTCGTGCAGGATATTACCGTAAACCTGAGATCTTCGGGTAGCTTGTCGGATTTTACTGCCGGAATCGAGCTCTCGGCCGATGGCCTGGAAGACGTAACCATCGATGCGGGGTTTCAAACCGGCTCACCGCTTCAGTTAACATCGCTGCGTCTGGCAACCGGGCGGGTCGATCCGACAGTTTTAATTGATGAAGATCTGCCGACGCTTAACAGCTTTGATCTGGACCTATACGGGGCCGTTCCGATAGATGATTGGCAAAACGGCAGTCTTAGCGGTTCACTGGTCATCAACGACATCATCTACAACCCTTACCGGCTGGATGCCTATTCGGCTGATATCAACTGGGAAGGAGAGCAAGCCGATATTCAGCAGTTGTTATCACTGGAAGATGAAGAAATTGCCCTGAATCTCTCCATTACCGACCTTTTTGAAGATCGCTTCTGGGAGGCTCATCTTGACCTTCGCTCGATAAACCCGGCACTATGGGCAGCAGATGAAACACTCGAAGGGCGAGTTAACGGCACGTTAGACGCAGATGGTCAGGACTTCATGCTATCTGATCAGCCCATTGCCTATCTCATCGATTTTGACCGCATCGAATTGATGGATGAACGCATCGACGACCTGTTAATCAACGGCTTTCTGGATCAGGATTATGTAGAGGCCGATGCCGAAATGCGTTTGGCCAGAGGGATGCTGACCACCCATTTTGAGTCAGGTTGGCAGGATGATCCGATCACCTATGCACTGCAATCGGAGGTAACCAACCTCGATCTTTCTCAGATTTCGATGCTCGAAGAATTGCCCAGTGACCTGAATTTTAATTTTGAGGCCGAAGGCAGCGGGATCTCCATTGAAGATCTTGATTTGACCGGTAAACTTGATATGAGCCGCTCCGAACTCGACGGCCGTGCACTTGAGGCACTTTCATCCTCTTTTACCATAGCCGACACCATTTTAACGGTTGATGAATCCTACTTCTCCAGCAGCATCGCTGATGCGAGTGTTACCGCACGATACAATCTACTGGATTACACCGATCTGGCCAATCGGTTAAATTTCGATCTGGAAGTCAAAGACCTTCAGCCGTTTGCCGAAATCGCCGGTGCGGATACCTTATCGGCGACCGGAACCATGGCCGGTATGATAGAACAGGATGATAATCAGGAGTTGTCGTTTGACGGCGAGTTAAATCTTAGCAATGTGGTCTATGATACGCTGTTTGTGGATGAAGTCAACGGCAGAGCACATTCGGGTCTGACCCGTAGACCGGATTACGATGCCGATATTGAGTTTTTATCACCACGCCTGGGCTCATTCGGCGTTCAGGACTTGAATATATCTACAGCAGGCAGCATCGATGAAGGGCTGGTAGCCGGAGATTATCGTTTTGAATTTAATATTAGTGATGAAAGCGGACTCGCCCAGGAAGCCGCTTATGATTTTGCAGACGGTGATTTAAAACTGACAACCTCTCTCCTTTCGATTTTTGATCCCTCTATTGAGTATCGGCTCAAAGATCCGTTTGATTTTACCTTCGATGACCAAGGCATCACTTTGGATACCCTTACATTGGCTTCGGACGACGAATCTACTTTATCCATGGCCTTCAATCAGGATACCACCGGGGTTATGACCGGGTATTTAGACGGCCAGCGGGCTGACCTCGGGGTCATCCAAAGTGCATTCATTGATGAACCGATTTTTAAAGGTCTGCTCAGTGGTGAAACCGACTTCCGCCTGGACGGTGAGGACATCGAAGTACATTCCGATATCCGATTGACTGACTTCTACTACAATCAGCTTACGCTGGATTTGATGAGTTTACAACTGGATATTGAAGATCAAAGACTCAACACGGAATTCTTCGTAGAAGATGAAGGCGAGCGACTTGCTGACTCCCGGTTTGACCTTCCCTTCGAACCCATTGCCCCTCAAGAGCTCGATGAATCGTTTTTCGAAGAACACGTAGAGGGCTACCTCACGATTGACCCGGTCGATATTTCCCGATTTCATGATTTCATGGAAAAAGCCGGCATCGGTCAGCAGCAAGGTACCTTAGCGATGGACACCGACCTCTCCGGTACGGCCGGCTCGCCTAAATTCTTTGGCGATATGATTTTGTATGATGCCACCCTATCCGACATCGCTGTAGATTCACTGAGATTTGCATGGGACTACGAACATGCCGCTGAAGAAATCAGCATCCGGTCTAATGTTGAATCCCTTGGCCAGCGCGTGGCTGATCTCGAAGGAAGTTTACCGTTCTATGCCGATTTCCAAAGGTTTGCGGTAGATGTACCCGATGAAGACGATGAGCTGTCATTCAGCCTGACCACTACGGATTTCCGTATGGCGGCATTTAATGATTTTCTGCCTGCCAACCTCATTAGAGATCTTGAGGGTCGCCTCAATGCCGATATCGATATCACCGGTACCATCGCCGACCCTGATCTCGACGGAAACATCAACTATACCGGCGGATCGGCTTTTCTGGTTGAAAACAACGTCCGGCTATCCAATATTCAGCTGTTTTTAGGGCTGGATCCCGAAAAGCTAACGCTGGAGTCTTTCCAGGCCCGAAGCAATGGCCTGGTATCCGGCTCGGGTACCATTGGATTGGATGGTTTTACCCCGGATGATTTTAATCTCAGAATAAACGGACGCAATTTCAGAGCCTTCAACACCAGAGATATCGAAGCTTTTGTCAGTTTGAATACCCGTATCACCGGAGACTTGGAGCAACCTTCGATTACCGGTGATTTCAGAGTGGACCGCGGGACGCTTTATCTGGATAACTTCGGAGAACGTACCGTAGAGGATGTTGAGCTTGATGACGATCAGGAGATACTCGAAGCTGCTGAACAAATCGACTTCTTTAATAACCTGGCCATTGAGATGTCGATTTCCATGGATCGCAACGTATTTCTCCGTAACCGCAGGGATCCTGAGATGAATCTGGCGCTACGCGGAGATCTTGAAATCGTAAAATCACACATGGAAGACCTCGAAGTCTTCGGCGATTTGAATATCCCCTCCGGTCACGTTACCACCATCCTCAACAAACGCTTTGACATTGACAGCGGAGCCATACTGTTCAGCGGCGATGCTATGAATCCTGAGCTGGACATCCGGGCGCTCTACCGCCCGCGGCAACAAGCCGAAGATATTCGCATTTGGTACGTGATCTCCGGCACGGTCGAAGAACCGGACTTTACGTATGAGAGCGAACCTGAAATGGAGTTTCAGGATATCATCAGCTATACCCTCTTTGGCCGACCCTTTGAATCTCTTGCGGGCTGGGAACGAACGGTTTCCGGTCGCGGTGAGGCCAATATCGCCTCCGATATCGCTCTGGATATCCTGCTTGATCGGGTGGAAGCTCTTGCCGCCGCTCGTCTGGGAATCGATGTCATTGAAATCGACAACTCCCGGCGGAGCACCGGCGGTGGTACCAGTATCAAAGCGGGTACGTTTTTAACGGATCGACTGTTTGTAGCCTACCTTCAGGAGCTCGGCGGAACCCGGGCCGGCCGGCAGGTTATCATTGAATACCTGATCCGCTCCAATCTCGAACTCATCCTCACGGCAAGCGACGACTACCGCAGCGGTGTCGATCTGATGTGGCGCTTCGATTACTGATCGCATGATTCTATGTTAACAAACTATTAAGAATTCATGTCATCGTTGAAAAGCGGCGACTTTCCCCTACTATTCTACATGGTTGATTTTGCTAACCTTACACCCTCCCCTGATTTCATCATCTCAAAATAAGCTCATCTCCCAAAATACTTTTTCATTTTTCTTTACTTGTTGCCTCTCTGTGTTTTACACACCAAAAACTCCCTTAATATTACAAGAAGTAGCTACATTTCACAGAGAACCTGTTTTTTCTTAATATTGCAACGCTCAGGTTTTAGAGTGCTTTGCAAAACCAAAACCTTGGCAAAGTATTCTTATGGGTCGTTCCTAAAATTACTACCTCAGTCTGATACATGAATTATACTCTTATTGATTTCCTTGCGCTGATTGGTTCTCTCGGCCTTTTTATTTACGGGATGAAACTATTCAGTGACGGGCTTCAGAAAATAGCGGGAGATAAGCTCAGAGCGATTTTAAAAGGAATGACCACCAACCGTCTTGCTGGCGTTGGAACCGGTTTCCTCTCCACAACGGTTACGCAGTCTTCTACCACAACAACGGTAATGGTAGTAAGCTTTGTCAATGCCGGCCTGCTGACCTTCATTGAGTCCACCGGCGTCATCATGGGGGCAAATATCGGCACAACCGTAACCGCCTGGATGGTTGCGGTATTCGGGTTTCAGTTTAACATCTCTACGATCGCCATTATTCTGATTGGGTTTGCCGTGCCCTTCCTTTTTTTGGATAATCCCAAATTGAATCACTACGGTGAGGCGGCCATTGGTTTTAGTATTCTATTTATCGGCCTTCGATTCATACAGGATTCCGTCCCCAATATTGATGAAAACCCTGAAATACTGGCTTTTCTGGACCAGTTTACCGATCTCGGTTTTGCAACGGTACTTATTTTCCTGATGGTCGGTACGCTATTGACCCTGATTACACAATCCTCAAGTGCGGCTACCACCATTACCCTGGTGATGCTTTTCGAAGGCTGGATTGACTTTCCCATAGCTGCCGCCATGATTCTCGGGGAAAATATCGGTACCACGATCACTGCCAATATTGCCGCCATTGTCGGAAATGTATACGCCAAGCGCGCTGCACGTTTCCACCTGATGTTTAATTTAATCGGGGTGGCATGGATGCTTAGTATCATCACCCCTTTTCTCCACGGCATAGACGGTCTCATGCATATTTTCGCACCGGAAGCACCATCTGTATTTGAAGAAGGAGACCTTGCCCGCTCCCAGGCCACCCTTGCAATATCGCTGTTTCACACCTCCTTTAATGTACTAAATGTCGTACTGCTTTTTGCATTTGTACCCTGGATCATAAAGTTTGTGGAATGGGTGCAACCTGTTACAAAAGCTTCCGACGAGGAATTCCGACTACAATATATCCGCTCCGGCTTGTTGTCTTCTCCTGAATTATCCATCGAGCAGGCGCGAAAAGAGATCGAACAGTTTGCTAAGCTGATTGAGAAAATGCACTTCAGTTTCAATGCCCTGTTTTTCAAAAAACAGAAGAAGCAGCAGAAGTTTCTCAAGAAAATCCAGAAACGCGAAGAGATTTCGGATGAGATTGAACTGGAGGTGGGGAACTACCTGACCCGGATTTCCGAAAACAGCAACCTTTCGCAAAATGCGCAAAGACGCGTTCGCACGATGCATGTGATGATCAATGAACTGGAGCGCATCACCGATATTTATTACCAGATGTCAATGTCGTTCGAACAAATGCAGTCGCGCGAAATTTATCTTTCTGAAGAAGCAGTCAATGACCTCAAGCAACTCCTGGATACGGTTTTAGAAGCTATCCAGAATATGCGCGTGGTTCTTGAGGAAGGTCCGCACAAACTCGACCTGGAATACACCATCGATATTGAAAATCGTATTGACCAGCTTCGCGACGATTTCAAGACCCGGCACTTTGATCGCCTTGAAAGCGGCAATTATTCGGTTAAAGCCGGAGTTTACTTCCTCGATTTTATTAACAGGCTTGAACGTATCGGAGACCACATCCTGAATGTAGTAGCAGGTGCCGACGGCAAGAAAATGAAGCAAAATACCCAACTCGAAATTGCTGAAGAGCCTTAATCGAGCATTATAAACTTTCTTTTCGTACATTGCTCTGCTTGCATCACGCAAGTTGCAAATACTAATTTAGGTTGATTAAATTTTTTATACAGGTTGTGGAAAAAAATACTGATCGGGGTTGTAGTTTTTATACTGGCTTTTTTTACCGGGTTATTTCTTTTTCTGGGTGCTCCGTATGATCCGGACAAATCCCCCTATTTCCATATGGAACCACCTGATAATATTCAGCGGACGCAGGAGCATCCCTATGTTGGTCAGCGTACTACATTTCTGGAGATGGCTCATGAAACCGATGAAGAATATACGCTGCTTGAAGTTGAACTTGAGCCGGGAAGAGGCAACTCGGTACACTTCCATGACCGTTTTTCGGAAACATTTTACCCTAAATCCGGCACTCTTGGTGTCCACCACGATGGCAAAGATATGGAAGTGGAAGTTGGCGACTCCGTCATCGTAGAACCGGGTGAACAACACCGGTTTTTCAACCCTTCGGATGATGAAGCCATCACATTTCAAGTACTGATTGAACCCGGCTCCTCCGGATTTGAAAAAGCACTCTACATCCTCTATGGATTAGGCCGGGACGGTAAATTGGATGAAGACGGCGCCCCTGAAAGTATCTATTATACAGCTATCTTCATGGTATTAAGCGACACCAGAGCCCCCGGCATCTTCAGTGCTTTAACCCCTCTAATGAGCCGCATCGCCGGCCGCGCACAACGACTCGGCATCGAAGAAGAACTCTTCGAAAACTATTATGTAAACCTCACGGAGTGATTGGTGGCATTGACGAGGTAAATGTGCTATAGTAAGTTATGTGGGTGGATAATTAGTTTTTAGAGTTCATCCAAGAACTAATCTAAAAATCCGGTTCGGACTTTTTAATAGAGGGTTCATCAATTTTCGTGACCTTTCATATCTATTAATCAGACCAATCATCTATTTCCGTAGGTTTTAACCTACGGATAGCTGCTATCCCCCCCAATTCGCACATCGGGGGCTTTTAGCCGGCCGTGTGCGCTGTGTCCGACTACCGGCGGATCCCCGCACCGGCCCACTATCACTTCGCGTCCTCGCGGAGGTTGTGTTGACCGGCGTACTCCCGTGCATCCCTCGACTACCCATGATAACAAGTTCTACATTATCGCCTCGGGATGTTGGGTTGTGGGCGTCTTGGATCCCGGGGTTGCGCTTCGCTTAACCCCGGGTTATTCACGTTGCGTCCTTTCAGGACGTTTTTTTATCCATGATCAGTATCCGTTTTTAATCCGTGCAGATCCGCGGCAAAAACAATCTGTCAATGAACTGGAGGAGAGGCTTGAATTATGCTTAAACTCGGTGTGTGCCGAGCCGTAACGGAGATATCTGTCAAAACGAGCAACTCCCCCTGCCAAAAACTTCTACCATATGAAATTAAAAATCAGTTCTACTGGCACATGTAACTGCTTAATGGTGGCAGATCCCTCCGCTACGGTTCGGCTAACATCGAAACCATTATTCACAGAGTCAGCTCACCTTCGGTCGGGATGACACTGGCTGTTGGGGAAGAGATGGCGCGGCTTCGCCGCGCGAAAAAATGCCTAAATTGTATTCTACTTTCTCGGAAAAGCTATTTTTGTACGAGTAGTTAAATACAGCAGTGAGCTAACAGAAAATCCCAAAAAAAATCCGCGTTTCATCCGCGAAAATCCGCGGCAAAAT
>SLJN01000141.1 GCA_007135115.1 Balneolales bacterium | reverse complement strand
TCCTCGATCCGCTCTTCCAGAACAGGTGCATGTTAACTCCGTTTTATGCACACTGAGCCTCGATCCTGACGTTTTCTTAAGGATACTATGAGTTTTCTTGCAAATACTAATTAAGATATTCACTTTTTAATATGAAACAGTTCGTTCTCCAGCAAGACGAACCATCACAACCGCAGCCCGATTTGCTCAAGGGTCTGAATTCCGAACAGAAGAAAGCCGTTCAGCATAGTGACGGACCGTTGCTTATAATTGCCGGGGCAGGAAGCGGGAAGACCCGGGTGCTTACCTATCGTATTGCCAATCTGTTGGCACAGAACAAAGCCGAACCCCATCAGATACTGGCGCTGACTTTTACCAACAAAGCCGCCCGTGAAATGCGTGAGCGGATTGAAAACCTGATTGATGAACGCGCCCGCAAACTATGGATGGGCACGTTTCACTCCATCTTTGCACGTATCCTCCGGGTGGAATGCGAGCGGCTGGGCTACACTCAGGATTTCAGCATCTACGACACCCAGGATTCCGAGCGGATGATCAAAACGATCATGCAGGAACTCAATATTGATACCAAGGAAGTTAAACCGCGCAACATCCGATTTATCATCAGCGAGGCCAAAAACCAGTTGATCGACCCACAGCAGTTTGAAAACCAATTTATCTCGAGCAGCATGCACGATATCGCCGCTCAGGTATATCGCTATTACATCACCCGGCTCAAGGAAAGTAATGCGATGGATTTCGATGACCTGCTGATCAAGCCGATTGAACTGTTTGAACAGCATCCGGAAGTGCTGGAGACTTATCAGAAGCGGTTTAAGTACATTTTGATCGATGAGTACCAGGATACCAATCACGCGCAGTACAAGGTAACCAAAATGCTGGCTGCGGGGCATCACAATATTTGTGTTGTGGGGGATGACGCTCAGTCGATCTACTCGTTTCGCGGAGCGGATATCAGCAATATTCTCAACTTTCAGCAGGATTATCCTCAGGCAGTCCGCATACCACTGGAGCAAAACTACCGGTCTACCAAAGCGATACTGAAATGCGCGGATTCGGTAATCAAGAACAACGACAAACAGCTGGATAAAACGCTATGGACCGATAATGAAGAGGGGAACACCGTTACGGTCCTGGAGAATTTCAATGATCGTGACGAGGCCAACCGGGTAGCGAGTTACATCAATCAGCTTAAGCTGGAGTACGGTTATAAATACAGCGATATGGCCGTGCTGTATCGCACCAATGCGCAAAGCCGGGTTTTTGAGGATGCTTTGCGACGCAAAGGGATAGCCTATCAGATCGTGGGCGGGATCTCTTTCTATCAGCGCAAGGAAATCAAAGATGTCATCGCGTATTTGAAGCTGCTGATCAACCCGTCTGACGAGGAGTCATTGATGCGGGTGATCAACGAACCGGCGCGGGGAATCGGCGATAAGTCGCTAAGTCAGCTGAGAGAGGCCGCCCGCAGCCAAAACCGGACCGCGTGGGAGGTTATGCGTGAGGCTGAAGAAACCGGCATTTACAAACCAGCCCAAAAACGGGTCTTACAATTCGTTGAGCTGATAGATTCCTATACCAAACGTCTCGGTACCGAGTCGCTCGTAGATACAGTCAAAGCTATACTGGATAGCACGGGATATGTAAAGCAGTTCGTGGAAGAAAACACCCACGAGTCACTTTCCCGCCGGGAAAATGTGATGGAGCTGTTGAATGTGATATCGCAGTTTGAGGAGGCTACCCAATCCGCAGATTTGAGCCGGTTTTTGCAGGATATCAGCTTGATCACCGATCTCGACGCCCACGAGGAAAATCCCCAATCGGTGACTCTTATGACCGTTCACGCGGCCAAAGGACTTGAATTCCCGATCGTGTTTGTTACCGGCCTGGAAGAAGAATTGTTTCCAATGGGCGGACGCAACGGAGAAGAAGCCGATATTGAGGAGGAACGCCGCCTGTTTTATGTAGCGACAACACGGGCGGAAGAGCGGCTGTTTTTCAGCTTTGCGAAGAGCCGTTTCAAGTTTGGCGAAGAGAAAATGTCCACCCGCTCCCGGTTTCTGGACGAGGTGGATCCTGGAGTTGTTCGTACCGAAACCGGTGCTACTATTCGGCAAAAATCAGGCGGTAGCTCCGGGATGGGGGCTTCAGAATTCGGCGGTACCTCTATTGACTACGACTGGAAAAAGCCGGCTTCCGGCACTTCACGTCACAGTTCCACCACCGAAGTTCACTATGACAATGAGGATCTGAGCCAATTGAGGCCCGGCGCCAAGGTGCTTCACCCTAAATTCGGGCCGGGTAAAATCATTAATCTGGAAAATCGAGGTGAGGACAGTAATGTGGTGATCTTTTTCCAGAAACAAGGTCAGAAAAAACTCAAGCTCAAACACGCAAAGCTCAAAATTATCGGGTAAGGTGCGGAATCAGTTAGCAGTTAACAATCAGCAGTAAACAGTAAACAGTGTTTGGGGGGGGGCAAATCAAAAATCTGATCTCGTTAATCTGCTATCGTTAATCCGTCCATATCGTCGCAGATGTCCGAAGTAAAGCAAAATGAATTATTACCGAGGGCGTCCTCATCGCGGGATGATTTGGATGAATTACCATCAGTCCCGGGGTTGTGTTGCGCTCCGCTCCACCTTTTTCTGTGGTAGGGCTACAAAACATTCTGCTCAATGGGAGTGCTTCAGCCTTTCAGTTCTTCTCGCAGCTGTACGAAGCTGATTATATCTTTGCGTGAGACAATCCCTTCAATTTTTCCGTTTTTAACCACCGGCAGGCGTCCTACCTGGTGATCGATCATCTCCATAAGTACTTCAAACGTATCCATTTCTGGGGTGATCGTTTTAACTTCTTCCCACGGATGCATGACCTCCCGCACGGTGGTTCGTTCCCATTTTTCCCTTGGGATTTGTTTGACGTCGTTGATTTCAACCATTCCGATCAGACGGTCATTTTCAATGACGGGAAACGAGGAATACCGGCGTTTGAAAAAATAATCCTCTACCAAATCAAGCAGATTTATATCCGGGGGGATAGTTTGCGGGTCTTTGGTCATCACATCGGTAACAGGAATTTGAGAAAGCCCCTCTCGCATAGCCACCATTTGGTAACCGCTTTTGGCAGATTGATAGAGAAAAATCCCTATAAAAATCCAGAATAATCCGGTGACGAATATTCCGGCCAGGAT
>SLJN01000185.1 GCA_007135115.1 Balneolales bacterium | reverse complement strand
CATATTATTCGTGATTATCTGGTAGTAGGAGAAGAATCAGAAATGGTACAAGACACCGAGCTGAAGCGTATTCATATCAATATCCAATCCGAACTCACTGGTTTCTCGTTCAACTTCAACAAAACCTTCATCAGGAATTTCCTGTTGATCGGTTGCTGACTCGCTCCGGTATCCGAGAAAGCCAAATGTGGGTTCTATAGCCCACGTTTCATTGAAGTGATACGTCAAGCCCGGTCTGATTCCGGCTTCGATCGTAGTTAGCTCGCTTTCAATGGTGTTACCGCCGGGAGTATCTTGTTCTCCGCCGCCGGAGCCATAAGAAAAGCTGAATTCAGCAAACGCCCGCAGGTCATCTGCAACGACCTCAGAGTAACGAACAAACGGCGCAACAGAAAAAACAGATTGACTGCCCTCGATATCTTCGGCGTCATCCTCAAAGCTCATCGATTCAAACCCTACGGAAACTCCGGCAATAAGCTCTTCCGACAGATAATAGCCAACCGATGGAGAGACAGAAATAATTGTTCGGCTTTCATCAAAATCTTCAAAAGCAGTGCCTTCCAGCTTATCCGATTGGCTGCTGAAACCCAATCCTCCTCCGAGGTAAAGTGAACCGGGATCAGCGGTTTGTGCCTGAGCAGTATTCAACCCCACTAAACCCAAAATGGCAGCGAAAATAACTGTTGTATAAATTCGAAGAGGGAGTTTGATGAGCTTTGTAATCTTCATATAAGGATCAATATTGGTTAAGGATTTTGCTGAAAATACATATCGTTGCTAATCAATCAAACCCGTTGTTTATAAAATCATATGATAACGTATAGGTTTAAATTCAGAACTCAATCCATCTGAGAACTTGTTGAAACCCGATATTTAACATTGTTAAAAAAAAAGGCATTTCCCGTTTATGCCGGAAAATGCCTTTGATTTAGCAATATTCAGAATATTACAAAAGCATATTCATCGGATTTTCAATCAACCCGCGCAGGGTGTTGAGGAATTCAGCAGCTTTTGCACCATCTACGATTCGATGGTCGCTGGAGAGGGTAACCTTCATGCGTTTTCCGGGTACCACTTCTCCGTCTTCCACGACTGGAACATCTCGAATAGCTCCAACCGCCAGGATACAAGCATTCGGCGGATTGATGATTGCGGTAAATTCATCAATACCGAACATACCGAGATTACTCACCGAAAATGTGCTGCCTTCCCAGTCCTGAGGCTGCAATTCCTTATCGCGGGCCTTTCGGGCAAGTTCTTTGGTCTCAGCTGAAATCTGTTGGATGCCTTTCTGGTCAGTATTTCGGATAACCGGAGTCAGAAGACCTTCTTCAACAGCTACAGCTACGGCCACATGGACACTTCCATGTTTACGGATCGTATCTTCCAGCCAGGAAGCGTTGATATCCGGGTGCTTTCGCAACGCTACCGCACACGCTTTCACCACGATATCGTTAAAGCTGATTTTCACTTCGCTCATCTCATTCAGAGACTTGCGCAGCTCAATCGCTTTCTTCATGTCGATATCAATCGTTTCGTAGAAATGCGGATTGGTGAACTTGCTTTCAGCCAGTCGCTTGGCAATGGTTTTGCGCATCTGACTGACTTTGATATCCTCATCCTCCGCAGTAGCAGCAGCAGGCTGAGCTGCCGGTGCCGGTTTTTGAGTCGGTGCTTCGGAAGGTTTGAAGTTTTCTACATCCCGCTTAACGATTCGGCCGTTTGGACCGCTTCCATCAATATCCTGCAGTTGGATACCTTGATCCCGGGCCATTTTTCGAGCCAGCGGAGAAGCTTTTATTCTACCATCGTCGTCAGACTGCTCCGTTGTGGTATCCGTCTGAGGTGCTGCGGCTTTTTTGTCATCAGCTTTTTGACCGTTGCCGTTCACGGATGCGGCCGGCTTTTCCTGCTCGGATTTGGAAGCCTCAGGTTCCGGTGCGGAAGACTGACCAGCGTCATCATCAAGAAGGTTGGAGATGTCTTCGCCCTCTTCTCCGATGATCGCCATCTTTCCGCCAAGCGGTACAGCATCGCCTTCTTTAGCGATAATTTTCAGGATCACACCCGGGTCAAAAACCTCCACATCCATGGTGGCCTTATCCGTTTCAACTTCAGCGATGATGTCGCCGGACTCGACCTTATCGCCTTCTTTTACATTCCACTTAGCAATGACACCCTCTTCCATGGTGTCACTCAATTTGGGCATATCAATTACAATGGCCATAAAACTGTTTACCTGAGGTTAAAAATTAATTACGGTAGGTTACCGTGTTGACCGCATCGATGATTTGCTTCGGGTTCGGAAGCCATGCGTCAAACAGGCTTTTTGCGAACGGTGCAGGAGCATCCGGTACGGTCACTCGCTGGATGGGAGCATCCAGATAATCAAATGCATCCCGTTGGATCTGGAATCCGATCTCTCCGGCAAGTCCGCAGAACGGGTGGGTCTCATCTACCAACACGCAACGGTTGGTCTTTTTGATGGATGCAATTACGGTTTCAATATCAAAAGGGCGGATAGTGCGGGGATCAATAATTTCACATTCTACCCCGTCTTTTGCCAGCTGATCGGCAGCCTGTTTACTTACGTGATACATTTTACCGGTAGCCACGATCGTAACATCAGCACCTTCCCGCTTGACTTTACCTTGACCCATCGGTATCAGGTATTCATCCTCAGGAACTTCCTGCTTCAATCCGTACATCTGCTCGGATTCCAGGAAAATTACCGGATCATCATCGCGGATGGAGGATTTCAGCAGTCCCTTGGCATCGTAAGGCTCGGAAGCATAAACTACCTTGAGACCAGGATAATGAGCATATAAGTTTTCGTAGCTGACAGAGTGGGTAGCCCCGAGCTGTCCGGCCGAAGCGTTCGGTCCACGGAAAACTATCGGAATCTGTACCTGACCACCACTCATATACCTGATTTTTGCAGCATTGTTAATGATTTGATCCATTCCGACCACTGCAAAGTTGAAGGTCATGAACTCCACGATCGGGCGAAGTCCGTTCATTGCCGCCCCAACGCCAAGGCCTGCAAAGCCGAGTTCTGAAATGGGGGTATCAATGACCCGCTTTCCGGTGAACTCATCCATCATACCTTCGGTAACCTTATAGGCGCCGTTG
Source organism: Balneolales bacterium (assembly GCA_007135115.1). Lineage (GTDB taxonomy): Bacteria > Bacteroidota > Rhodothermia > Balneolales > Natronogracilivirgulaceae > SLJN01. Next base: position 9,130 of record SLJN01000185.1, on the reverse strand, counting down.
TATTCGGCGACTTCCTCGCCCATCAGAAAAATATTTTCATCGCGGCGCATTTCTTCTGTCATTGCCGCGCGAATCGCGTGACGAAACTGTGTTTCTGCCATGAAATAAATGTTTTAAGTCGTTAAAAAAGTTGGTGGGTGATCAGGTCTGGAAGGGATAGTCTTCCTGAACGTAAATGTCATCGTAAAGCTCATCGGGATCAGGTGAATCCGCATTGTCAGCTGCATCAATAGCATCAAGCACTTCCTGATCGATGCGCTTTTGCACTTCATCGATATCCTGTTGAGAAGCTGTCTTCTTTTCGAGGATGTAGGTTTTGAGTCGCTCGATCGGATCCGTTTCCTTAAACTCCTTCTCTTCTTCCTCGGTACGATAAGTTCTCGGATCACTCATTGAATGTCCGCGATAACGGTAGGTTCGAACCTCAAGGAACCAGGGCTGTCCGTTTTCACGAACATCTTTGGCTACTTCCTGGAATTTTTCGATAACCGTGAGTACGTCCATACCGTTGATCACTTCGTGCTTCATTTCATACGGAAGCGCACGATTAATCAACTCGCCGGCACTGTGGCGTTTTACGGCGGTACCCATTGAGTAGCCGTTATTTTCAACCACATAAATTACCGGCAGCTTCCAGAGGCTTGCCAGGTTGAAACTTTCGTTGAGCGAACCCTGATCGATAGCGCCATCACCGAAAAAACAGGTGGCGATACGGTTATTATTTTGGTATTTATTCGCGAAAGCGAGTCCGGCTCCCACAGGTAAATGCGCTCCGACAATGGCATGGCCACCCCAGAAGTGATTTTTGACATCAAAATAGTGCATCGAGCCGCCTTTACCCTTGCTGCATCCGGTTCGCTTACCGAAAAGCTCGGCCATACCTTGCTCAGAGGTTATGCCGCGGGCCAAGCCCATGCCGTGATCACGATAAGCGGTGATGATGTCATCGTCGTCGTTCAGAGCATAAACTGTACCGGTGGAAATTGCTTCCTGTCCAATATATAGGTGCAAAAAACCACCAAATTTTCCCTTCTGATACATTTGAGCTGCCCGCTCTTCGAATCGTCGCTGACGATACATATCCTCAAAAAGCTCAAGCAACTCTTTGTCTTTGATACCAAGAGTTTTATGCGACTTTTTTGTCGGCTTGGGTAATTCGGTACTTTTGTACACAACGCCGGTTGGTGTGAAGCCGGCCACGTCTGCTTCTGCCATTTACTGTTTCTCCAAATGGTTTCGGTTTACCGGATAAATAATCTTGTGAGCTGAGAAATAATTCCAGCAAATTGAATGATATTTGATCGGATTATTCTTTCATTAAATATTTAATATCCGATCTTTCTGAACCGGCTAAGATAGGCTATTTACTAATCATTTTCCAGAGTTCAACTAATGTTGTCTCTCAGAGCATTAAACGAGTATTTACAGCTTTGATTGGCTTATTTAGTGTCTGTTAAAAAACACCGGAATCAAAGATTGTGAACTATTTAAAGACGAAGCGTAACCTTCTAGAGGTATCACGATGAGATGTTATCCTCGTTTTCACAGAGGCACTACTTAACAAACATCATTTGCCTGGTGATCTGCCGGTCATCTGTTTGCAGCCGGTAGAAGTACACACCCGAAGCAATATTTTCACCGGGCTCCCACTGAACCTGATGCTCGCCTGCCGATTTCTCAGCCTCAATTAATGTGGTGATTTGACGCCCCTTCAGATCATAGATATTTATTTGGATATCCTGTGTTTCGGGGAGTGAAAAACGGATGTTGGTTGACGGGTTAAACGGATTCGGGTAATTCTGTTTTAGCTCTACCTGATCCGGCACATCAATTTCCGGCATGCTAGAAACTTCCTGCCCCCAAACAGAACTAAGTTCAGTTATCTGCAGTTCGTTAATTTCAGCAGTTCCGTTTATGGCAGAAAACCGGACTTCCGGCGACCGGTCTCTCGGGAAGATCTGATTGGAAAAAACCGTCGTACCACCATCAACAAAAACTTCCACGCTGGACCAGTCGACCAGGATATGAATATCCATTTGATCATCATGGTGCTCATAGTCTACCCGATGTGTTGCGCCAAAGTCGCCGTGAAAGCCTGTATCCCCGGAATTTGTGCGGTTTACAAAAAACTGCCGCTGGTTTTGCTTGTAACCAATCCGGACTCTTTGATTATCACCATAATCCAGCGTGAATACGGACTCTCTGGTATCTGCCGGATCAATGGTTCCTTTGATCTCTAAAGTCCGGCTTTGTATCCCTGTAATATCGGAAAGTGAAACTGTACCTGTCACTTCCTGATCCGTCACAATGCCAGATTCGCCCTTTATATTCTCAATTTCTCTAATCGGTTTTTGAGTCAGTTTTATATCACCCTCTTGTTCCGTAAGCCCCACTTCTCGCGGTATACTCATAACTCCTCTCCAGGGCGATGTCGGAATTGCACCGGCATACAGCCAATTGCTCATCCAGGCAATCCAGATCCGGCGTCCATCCTCTTCCGGAATATCGGACCATGATTGGGTTGCGTAAAAGTCAGCGCCCCAATCTACCCATTGGGTGATGAAATCCCGCTGTTCCATGGGTTCATCAGCAAACATGATATGATCAATCAGGATATGCCCCCAACCTCCGGAATAATGATCATAAATTTCAAAATGAGCTTCTTCACCAGTGTAATCGCGAACATCCCACGCTTTCCAGTCAAGACGTTCGGAATTATCGCCGGTAGCTGAATAGACAACTTCATCATCAATAATTAAATCCATACCAACCTCACCTGGATGGTTTCCGCCACCTATCAGAAAGTTGATATAATCATAGTCTATGGTAAACTCGGGGGAGGTCATACTTCCCTGAGTTTCATCGCCGCCGTGAAATGAATTAATAAGCTTTTCACCAAGAAATCCGACAACAGGCTGTTGGCCTTCGAGCGTACCGGCAGCAGGGCCATCACCAAAAGCATCGCCTTCAACCTGCCAATTTCCGTGATCCTCGCGTTCAAAATCATCAAACACTTCGCCGTCCGGCAGCTCATCCACCTGATCTTCCGCTATAAACTCTTCACCGTCAAAATCTCCAATAAAATACTGCGCCCCCGTACCTCCTGCCGGAGAACCGTCGGTAACATCAATTTGCAATACCCATCGAGTATTATCAGGGTCTCCATCCACAGGTAATTCAAATAAATCCGGACACTCCCAAACCCCATCAACCGAACCAGTAGGGCCAAACTCACTTAAAAGTTCCCAGTCTTTAAGGTCATCGGAGCCATAAATATCGATCACCCGATCCACTGCCCTTGCAACCACCATGATCCACCTATCGGTCTCATCATGCCAGAAAACTTTGGGATCGCGAAAATCATAATTGTCGATATCCAGCACCGGATTGCCATCGTAAATGGTCCAATTGTCGCCATTATCCGTGCTGTAGGCCAGGTATTGGGTTTGCGGCTGACCCGGCTCATGGCCGGTGTAAATAGCTACCAGCGGTGGGTTGTTAGAACTGCCGAAACCGGTTGTATTTTGATGATCAACGACTGCTGAGCCTGACCATGCCTCGACTCCATCGGTCACGGGAATCGCAACGCCCTGCTCCTCCCAATGAAGCAGATCATCACTGATGGCATGCCCCCAACTCATATTTCCCCATTGATCCCCGTGTGGGTTGTACTGATAAAAAAGATGATACCGCCCGTCGTGATAAACCAGTCCATTGGGATCGTTCATCCAGTTTTCCTCGGGAGTAAAATGGAATTGCGGACGATACTGTTCAGAATAGGGCTCTTCGGAAATGTTCTGGGCAGAGACAAGTCCTGAAACAACTAAGCACAAAGTGAACGCACCCCATAAAGAGCGCGCAGTTTTAGATTCAATCATATGCAGATCCGAGTTTCCAAATATTGAGAGATTTCACTTTCGTTTGATCATTTCCGATCAACTGAAGACCGAGTGCATCTTCGCGAGTCGGGTACACTCGGGAAGTCAGTCCCATTAATTCGTTGAGATAAACTTCCACCATTGATTTATCCAAAAACATATGCAGGGTGATGATATCTTCATCAATCGAAACCACATCTCCCTGAACTTCCTTCCAGACCTCATCTTTTTTGCTGGACTGCTCCCGGTCGATTTTAAATTCTTCGGTTTCTGTGTCATACCACACCTGCGTCTGTTCTTCACCATCCGGCGATTTTCTAAAGACTAAACCAACCTTATCATCCCCGTTGACTTCAAACTGAGCCTTGATCTCAATGGTATTTCCAACCTGGTTTCCCAGTTTTTGATTTATCTCATCAACCGTCATCCGATCATTAATTGAGTAAAGTTTTTCTTCCCGGAGCGACTTTAATTCCGGAATGGGACGCACTCCCAGCCGCTCATCATCGCGATATTCCAGAATTATGGGCAGCCCTGCATTGAACGCCCACCCGGAGTCGTACCGGTGTTTACCCGGACGGCTGTCCTGGGCAATAGAAAACACAATCGTGCGGCCTTCGTCGTCGACCATCCCGCTCGGCCCGGTAAAATGCTGGCCAACATCAAAGAGCCTGGGATCCTCGTGATCCGGCGTAAATTCCATGTTTTCGTAATCCCAGTCGCCGATCCAGTACCACACATATTTTACGTTGTACGGGCTGTGTTCAAAATACCAGGGGTTGATCATCAGGATATGTTTGTCGCCGCCAACCGGTAAAAATACAGGAAGCTCCCAAACATCTCCGGTTTTAGGATACTTTTCTACATCCCCGACTTTAAAGTAGTCTTCAAACTCCCATTCGAACATATCTTCCGAAGTGTACAGCAAAGCCGTACCTCCCTGATCTTCGACTCCGGACCCAACAAGCTGAAACCATGTACCTTCATCTTTCCAGACAAACGGATCACGAAACTGTCCGAAAATACCTATACCTTCCTCCTGCACCGTAACCGGATTGCCCTCATACTTTTCCCATTCCGGCAGACGAGGGTCGCCATGCTGATCAAAAAAGCTTTGGGCAATCGCTGTCATCTGGTTCGGCTCTTTGCTGTCATCTCCGGCGGTGTAAAGTATGGTTGGAACGCCTTTATCATCAATGGTTGCTGAGCCTGACCAAACACCGTCGGGATCCACCTCATCGCGTTCCGGTGCAAGCGCTATATCCATATCTTCCCAATGGACCATATCGTCGCTGACCATGTGCCCCCAGTGAATCTGGTGCCAAAACGGTCCCTGAGGGTTATACTGATAGAATAAGTGATATTTGTCCTCGAACTGAAGCGGCGCGTGAGGCTCATTCATCCAGTGAGCGGGAGGGATGAAATGGTAAATGGGCCTGTGGCGGTCGCCATCATAACGTTCCCGATACCAGGTCAGATCGGGCGTTTCCGGCGAAAACTTCTCATAGCGCTGCCGGATTTCGCTTTCATTCAAAGCCGAATGATACATTCGAACCTCATCCATCATACCGGTGAACATATTTACCGGAAAATACCGGCCGATACGTACCGCTTTGCTGTTTTTCCCGATGCGAAGGGGTTTGTCCGCAATTGAAATGGAGCCGCCCGAAGGAATTTCTTTTTCCGCCACCTGTTCGCCATTCAGGTACAGAGCTATGCGGCCTTGCTGCAGATCAATCACTCCGGCGACATGCGACCACTCTCCTTTTTCGAGCAGATGATCTTCTTCCCACAGCTCATAATATTCTCCGTCAATTCCGGCATGTATCGCCCAGGAGCCATGGCGAAAATATCCCAGCGCATAGCCTTCTTTGTTTTCACGATCATGCTGATTGATAATGGCCGATAACCTGCCTTCATCGCCCCATTCCCAGGTACGCGGAGCCACCCAGGCTTCAAGTGTAAGCTGTTGATCGGGCTCAGGTGTGTACTCGGCCGGACGTTCCACCCAGGTGGAGTATCCGTCGAACAGAAGACTATTGCCATTTAATCCACTGCGCCACAGAGGGTCGCTATCCGGTTTGAAGCGGGCTTCGGTGAAAACGTAATGCACCGTATCGCGCCGCTGTGAGATTACATCCTTTACTGATGCACCTTCGTTTTCGTCAAACTGCCACCAGGCTACCGGATCGGCAGTTTCAGTCGTTTCTTCCTCAAGGGCTTCTTGTCCGGGAGCACAGGATAACAAAAGAGCCGCAGACAATACAAAAACCCACTTAATGTAAACCTTTACATTCCACATAAAAATTAACTCATTAGATCATCAGGGGTTAAAAAGTCTTCAGGGGAATAATCCGGAACTGCCCCGCTTTTTGTGGCGACAAAAGCGGCGAGCTTTGCAGCATGTTCCATGATCTGTTTCCCCCCCTTGCCTTCCCTGATGCCGGCAAGCAATGCCGCCAGAAATGAATCACCGGCTCCAATGGTATCCACGGCTTCAACCGGTATTCCCGGCTGATGTATCAGTTCTCCTTTGTGGAGTAACATACTTCCGTTTGCTCCACGCGTGAGGCAAATACTTTCACAGTGAAACCGGAAAGCAATTTCCCGAATAGCCGGTTCGGTTTCATCTTCAAAACCAAACCACTTCCTGATCTGGTTAAACTCATCTTCGTTAAGCTTTACGATATCAGCTGCTTTTAGCGAGGCTGCAACATGCTCTTTATCCACAAAAGGAGGCCGCAGGTTTACATCCAATACCTTCAGGCACGGAGCATCCCATAGTTTTTCCAGGGTTTGGCGGGTAGTGTCATTACGTTGTGACAGAGTACCAAAAACCAGGGCGAAGGCCTCGTCCGCATGACTTTGAAGCTCGGGTGTGTACTCAATTTCATCCCACGAAGAGGGCGCAATGATTTCGTAAGAAGGCTCCTCTTCATCCATTTCCACCCGGACAAGTCCGGTGGGAAGCTGATTATCTTTTTGAATCAGGGATGCGTCCAGGCCGGCGTAATCCATATTGCGGATCACTTCTTCTCCCAAAGCATCATTGCCGATCCGGCTGACCATCTGCACCGGAATGTCAAACCGGGCAAGATGTGAGGCAACGTTCAAAGGAGCACCACCCAAATACAGCGTTCTTGGCAAGGCATCCCATACTATTTCACCAAAGCAAATAATATTCTTTTTCATTTTAAAATCTGATGATATTTATAAAGTTACTCTTGTCACTTACTGCCAGATGGAGTTCATTTGCCAAATATCCATCCGCACAAGTTGCACCTCACCGTTTTCCGCATAAACTTCAATGCCCCTGCTTTCCGGATCAGGGAAAATCAGGTTTGTAATGACAGAGTAGCCGTCATTACCGAAGACTTCGATCGAGGACCAATCCACAATGAGATGCAGTTTGATTTTATCATTTTCCGGGATTAGTTCTGCCTCATGAACCGCTGCAAAATAATCGCTGAAATCGTCTTCTCCGCTGTTGGTGCGATCAACAAACATTTTTTCAGAATCAGGGCGGTATCCGACTACCGTTTGTTCATTCTCACCCTTTCGCACTTTCAACCCAAACTCTTCTGCATCTTTCAGGTAAAATTCAGCTTTAATCTCTACAAGCTTCCCTTCGGAGGATTCCGGAACAACAAACGAGGAGTTTCCATTGATTCGGCGGTTGGTGAATGCGGCATAATCTCCCCGAAGCGACTGGAGCTCTGCTACCGGCTGCTGATAAAGCCTGGCGCCCTCATCCGTGCTTTGCAAAGTCACTTCCCGGGGAATGGATTGTGCGCTGCGAAAAGGCTCTGTGGGGACATAATTGGCGTATTGCCAGTTACTCATCCAGGCCAGCCATTTACGGCGGCCGTCTTCCTCCGGAACATCCGACCAGGATTGGGCAGCATAAAAATCAGCGCCATAGTCTACCCAATCGGTCTGCTCGACTACTGATTTAACCGGATCTTCCCGGAAAACAATATGATCTACATTGATATGGCCGAATCCACCGGAGTGATAGTCGAATATGCGAATTTGAGCTGTTTCACCTTGATAGTCCGAAACATCCCAGTTTTTCCAGTCCAGAATTTCAGAATTATCACCCGTTGCCCAGAAGACAGGTTCATCATCAATGAGAAGTTTTGCACCTACTTCTTCGGGGTGATTTCCTCCTCCGATCAAAAAGCTGATGTAAGGATGTTCAATTTCAATTTCCGGAGAAGTCAGTGAGCCCTGAGGCTCGTCCCCATCAATAAATGTATTGACAAGCTGATCCCCAAAATACCCCAAAACTATTTGCTGCCCGGGAAATGTGCCTTCTGCAGGAGCATCTCCAAAGGCTTCGCCTTCGACTTGCCAGTCTCCGTAATCTTCACCTTCAAAATCTTCAAATACCACGCCGTCTGGCTTCTCGTAGCCGGCAACAGGGCCTTCAGCAGTAAACGTTTCCCCGTCGAAATCCCCTACGAAATACATCCCGGCAGAACCGCCTGCGATACCCCCGCCACCGATATCCACCTGAAGCACCCATTTGGTGTTGTCGGGATCGCCATCTACCGGCAGTTTAAATAATTCCGGGCATTCCCATACGCCGCCGAGAGCTCCGGCCGGGCCAAAATCACTTAAATGCTCCCATTCGCGGAGATTATCGGAGCCGTAAAAACTGATTTTTCGCTCCTGGGATAATGCCACAGCCATCACCCAGCGCTCGGTTTCCTCGTGCCATATCACTTTCGGATCGCGGAAGTCAGGGTCATCAATGTCGATAACCGGGTTGCCTTCATACTGATTCCAGGTTCTGCCCCGATCATTGCTGTAAGCGATATCCTGAGTTTGCAGATTTTCGCGGGCGCCGGTATAAATTGCAATTAACGGTGGCTCATCCCCTTCACCTAACCCGCTTGTGTTGTCCCAGTCAACTACCGCACTACCGGAAAAGCGCATTATACCCTCTTCTTCATCTTCGTACATGGCGACATCCTGCTCTTCCCAATGTACCATATCATCACTGATGGCATGCCCCCAGCTCATGTGCCCCCAAGTGTTACCAAAGGGATTATACTGATAGAACAGGTGATACTCCCCTTCGTAATACACCATTCCATTGGGGTCATTCAGCCAGTTTTCAGCAGCCGTGTAATGGATTTGCGGACGATACCGTTCGGTATAGGTTTTTTCTGCAGTTGTTTCGGTTTCCTGTTGCGTGGTTTCCGAAGTCGAGCATCCCTGGATTATCATTCCGGAGATGCCTGCTG
>SLJN01000036.1 GCA_007135115.1 Balneolales bacterium | reverse complement strand
CACAGATTTGAGCGGTCCTGCACGAGACTTTGAAGAGAGCGTGGCCAGTCTTCATTTTATCTTTTTGATGGCCGTTTTATTCATCTATTTAATTCTTGCTGCTCAATTTGAGAGCTTCAGAGATCCATTAATTATTTTGGTTACAGTACCGCTGGCGCTATTGGGGGCACTATTTAGCCTGTGGTATTTCGGAGAAACCCTCAACATCTTTAGTAACATCGCAATGATTATGTTGATTGGTCTGGTGACCAAAAATGGTATTCTCATTGTAGAGTTTGCAAATCAGCGCCAGCAGCAAGGGCTGGAGTTTATGGAGGCGATTAAAGACGCTGCAGTAGCAAGGTTTCGTCCAATATTAATGACTTCGTGTTCAACAATATTCGGAATTTTGCCACTGACCCTTTCCATTGGTGCCGGAGCTGAGAGCCGTATCGCCATGGGTGTTACAGTTATAGGTGGATTGATTGTAGGTACATTTCTCTCATTATTTATTATCCCGGCGATGTATTCGTACTTCGCATCCGATAAGCATCAGGATGATGTTTTATCAACAGAGTGAGTTATTAATTTGTAAAGAATTATGATCCCGAAATCTAATTTCATTGTTACCATAGTTTGGTTGGGGCTGCTTCTTCCGTTAATGGCTGTTGCGGAGAAGTCAGAACCACCAGAAACACTAAACCTGGAAGATGTAGTAGAAATAGCACTTGAAAACAACTATGGAATTCGAATTGCTCGTAGTGAGGAAGAAATAGACAGGTTAAACCATACTCTTGGCAATGCCGGAATGCTTCCCTCGATTAGTGCATCAGGGACCGGAATTGGGTTTCAGGAAGATGGTTATTCAGTTTTAAATGGAGATCAGACCTCAGTTTTTGAAGAAACCGGTGAGCTTACTGCAGGTGTTTCACTTGATTGGACGATTTTTGACGGGTTGCGAATGTTTTCAACTTATAGCCGCCTCTCTGAGGTAAAAGAACTTGGAGAAACCAACACGCGCATAGAAGTTGAGCAAACCCTTACCGATGTAATCGCTGTCTATTATGAGATCGTTCAGCAGGAAAAGTTATTGAATGTTTTGGAAAACTCGATTGAGTTTTCAGAAGAGCGCCGTGGGATTGCAGAGACCATGCTGGATCTTGGTTCCGGATCGGAATATGATTTGTTATTGGCACGAACAGACCTCAATACAGATCGCGCAGAAGCAATTCGACAGGAAGTGGTGGTTAAGCAGACAAAATACGAATTATTGCGGCTGTTGGATTTGGAATCCGATATGGAATTTGATGTAAGTGAAGAAATCGAATTATTGGATGAATTATCATATGGGGAGCTTTATGATGGGTTTCAAGATAATAACAGCGATATTAAAGCAGCACGACAACGACAAAATATAGCTCGTCATGAACGGAACGAAGTTCGAAGAGAGCGGTATCCTGAAATTGAGTTAAATATAGGATATCAATACGAACGAGAGGAAGTAAGGAACTCAATTCGGGAAACAGAAGAACTTCGTGGCCCCTTTGTTGGTGCAACTTTGCGAGTGGATATTTTTGACGGACTCAACATGCGTCGCCGGGTACAAGTTGCAGGAGAGGAATATCGCACCCGGGAGCTAGAATACGAAGAGGAGTTAGCCAGTAATGAAAGTTCTCTTTCCTCCGCATACGAAAACTATTTAGGTGCACGCCAGTTAATAGAGTTAGAGCAAGAGAACCTTGAACTGGCTCAGGAAGCCCTTGATATAGCATTGGAACAATATCAACTTGCCACAATAACACCGATTGAATTACGGGAAACGCAGCGTATTGTATTAGATACCGAAACACGACTAATAGATGCTCAATACGAAGCAAAGATTGCAGAAACTGAAATACTCCGATTAAGTGGGATGCTTCCGGATAAAATTACATTTTAATCAGGTATATTAAGCTATAATTCAGGCACTGATTAATCCTTAGCAAAAGATCGAAACGTCAGTAAGTGGGGTGAATAAAATCTTAATCGTGTTCAAAAAAGTTCCTTGCTGATAGAAATGTATTTAATCACCTATCTTTTCAGAATAGCTCATCATCAAATACAATATAATCCAATTAATTACGGGCAAAAACTATTGTGGCATCCTATGTTTTATTAACTTTGCAAGATGAGTTTACCAGGTGATTCAAATTTTTGTTTGCCTGTAAAATACGATTCATAACTTACGTTATCTGCAGAGGTGATTGCCGAGTTCTAATCCACTAAACTGGTACAAGCTTTTGCGATAGGTATTAACCTAAGAGCACGGAAATCTTCAACTTGAATTATTTTATTACGACCAATGGCTAAAGAGACTGTAAATCCACAACATTTTACCGATGAACAGATTGACTCCTTACTGCAGCGCGTTGATGCGCTGAGGAGGTATCTTTGACTACGATCAACGAAAAGAAAAAATAGCTGAACTGGAGCATCAAGCTCAGGATCCCCAATTCTGGGATGATCCCGATAAGGCTCAGGACCTCATGAAGCAGCTGAATAGCGAAAAGGCCTGGGTTGCCGTTTGGGATGATCTCAATGAGCACAAACAAAACCTTCAGCTATTCAAAGAAATTATTGATGAGGGTGATGAAAGTGTAAAAGAAGATCTTCAAAAAGAGGCTTCTGAACTCATCAAAAAAGTAGAGGAGGCTGAGTTTAAAAACATGCTCAGCAGTGATGATGATCGACGGGATGCCATTATCACGATCAACCCCGGAGCAGGTGGAACCGAAAGTCAGGATTGGGCACAAATGCTGTATCGTATGTATGTGCGATACGGAGAGAAGAAGGGTTTTCAGGTTTCGACGCTCGAATATCAGGACGGGGATGTAGCTGGCATCAAAAGTGCTACGCTGGAAATAAAAGGCGAGTTTGCCTACGGATATCTCAAGGCGGAGAACGGGGTGCACCGACTCGTGCGGATTTCACCTTTCGACAGTAATGCTCGCCGCCATACCTCGTTTTGCTCGGTTTTCGTAACCCCGGTGATCGATGATACGATTGATGTTGAACTCAATCAGGATGATATCGAATTACAGCGATTTCATGCCGGTGGTAAGGGTGGTCAGAATGTGAATAAGGTGGAGACCGGAGTCCGGCTAATTTGGACAGGAACGCTGTCTGATGGATCAGAAGAACGGGTAGTTGCTGAATGTCAGCAGGAGCGATCACAGCT
>SLJN01000024.1 GCA_007135115.1 Balneolales bacterium | reverse complement strand
TATCTTTTTCAACAATTTAATCCCCCGACAAACAATCCGTTTACATCCGCGAAAATCCGCGGCTGAAAAATTTAAGACTCGCGGAGCTGATTTACAGCATATTTATTTTTCAAATACAGCCTTCAACGCCTGATCTACATACGGATAATTAAACGTAAACCCCGCTTTCAGCAGTTTGGCCGGCTTCACATTCAAGCTTGCGAGTACGGGGAGGGAGGCTTCTCCGAGGAGGGTTTTAAGGGCGATTTCGGGTACCCGGAACAGAGATGGTCGTCCCATGACTTTTCCCAATTCCTGAGCAAACATCTTCATGGTAACCGGATTAGGGGCTACGTTGTTAAATGCTCCTTCCATTTCCGGCGTATCGATAGCAAAGAGAAAACTTCGACATAAATCTTCCATGTGAATCCATGGAAAATATTGACTGCCATCACCAAGCGGACCGCCGGCAAACAGCTTGAACGGCGTTATCATTTTAGCCAGTGCACCCCCGTCTTTTTCCAAAGTAACACCGGTTCGGGAGATGGCTACCCGTACGCCGAATTGGGTAACTTCCGAAGCGGTTTGTTCCCACTCAACACATAGCCTGGCCAGAAAATCATCAGCCGGGGGATGGGTTTCATCGATTTCTTTTTCGCCCTGACCGCCGTAATAATTTACTCCGGAGCTTGAAACCATGACATCCGGTTTTTGCTCCGCTTTTGCTACTGCATCCACCAAAGATTTTGTAATATCGATTCGGCTGCTTTTAATTCGCTCTTTCGCCGATTGGGTCCACCGCTGATCAAACAGGTTTTCACCGGCCATGTTGATAATGGCATCGGCTTTTTCGACCAGCTCTGTCAGATCATCGTCCACTTTATGATAGGTGCATGTGTCGGTATCTTTGTATTTGTTTGGATTCCGGGTCAGTATCATGGCTGAATCGCCCCGGGCTTCTATGTGCTTGATGAGATAAGATCCGATAAAACCCGTGCCGCCGGTGATCAGGATATTCATAGCTGGATATTCAGGATTTGATTATGTGTTGGGTGTCAAAGACGTATATCATTCCAACAGCAGAAGTTAACCCTCAATTCCATGATTGGTTTATTAGGTAAGTCAGGAATTAAGGTAATTAGGAGTTCAGTCGACCAATGTTGCCATCAAACAAATTACCTTAGTCTACTCATTTACCTTAATTACCTTGAAGCCTTTCAATGCTTCCGGAAGCAAAAAATAAAAACCCCCAATAACTTAACCGCCGGCAATTCCCATCAGAAAAAGATAAATATACGCGGCGGGCAGCACAGCAATCATAGCATCAAAGCGGTCGAGAAAACCTCCATGACCCGGTAACAAGCCGGATGAATCTTTCAAATCAACGGCTCTTTTTAGCCGGCTTGCGAGCAGATCTCCAAAGGGTCCGGCGATACAAACAATAAGGGCAAGAGGTAGCATTACGAGTATTTCAAAAGGAAAACCCGGCAAGAAAAACCAGCACAACAGCAAGGCTACAAGTGCTCCCAGTAAGCCACCGAATACACCTTCCCATGTTTTTTTGGGGCTGATGGCCGGAGCAAGTAAATTTTTGCCAAAGTTTTTACCGATGAAATAGGCAAAAATATCGCTACCCCATACCATCAAAATAACGGTGAAAGCAAGGACAAACCCGACGTAATCGGTCATGGTTTCTCTCATTAAAATCAGAAAAAGAAATCCGACCGGAGCGTATAACCCGATAAACAGGGTACTCATTAATCCGTAAAATGCCCGCGTAATTTCCGGGAACAGAACAACGAGCGTAATCAACCAAATAAATACCACCGCAAGAAAGGGCAGGAGGGTATCCGTAATGCTGGATGACAGAATCAGTACATTGATCGCGAAAGCAAGTAACATGAATACATGAAAACCGGCTTTCCGCAGCATATTCGTCATTTCGAGTTGAATCATCACAACAATGGCAAGTACCATTGCTTTAAATGCCCATCCCCCTAACCACAATATGCCTACGAAAATCGGAGCTGCAACTACTCCAAAAGCGATTCTCTTACCCAGTTCCGACACAGTTAATCCATTTAGTTAGTGCCTTTTAAAAAGACGCCAAAATCTTTATTACGCTCGTCTCCCGTATGCTCCGAATTATCGGGATTTTATGAACGCTGATTTTGACGATTCTTTAGAAGACCATGAGTTTTTCTTCAAACACGAAATACGCGATTACTTAATCCTCATCCGGGCTTTCGGTGTCATCTTCATCCGGCCCGCCCTGAATTTCGGCATTCTGCCATTCCTTCAGTGCTTTTTCAGCTTCTACTTTTTGCTCTTCGGGGACGTACACAAAGATCTGAGCCAACGAGCCAAAGTTTACGGTGTAGGAGCGATCTTTTTTATTCAGAATTTCACAGGGTATCTCCATATCCGAAAAGTAGTTCTTTACCATTTCGGCATCATGTTCCATGGATGTTTTGTGTACGCATACCCACCCCTCAATTTCCGGTGCTTTATGTTCGGAGTTAATCATACAGCCTCCTGGTTTTGCTGATACATGTTGGCAATTTGAATTACCGCCTTAAACAAAATGAATGATACAACGGCGCTTACCAATACCAACCATAATGAAGGCAATTCCGTTGTAATTTCTTCTTCAAACATTAAATCCGGTCGCATGTGGGCAACGATAACACTTCCGGCATTATTCACAAAGTGACCGAAAATGGCAGGAATAAGACTTCCTGATTTGATAGTAACCCATGCCAGTACCATTCCGATTACAGCCAGCGGGATGACCTGCGTAAGCCGGAGGTGATATAATCCGAAAATCAGCCCGGAAACGATAATGGCCGCCCAAATGCCCCAAGAACGCTCGAAAAGCCTGAGGATATAGCCACGGTACATGATTTCCTCACAAATCGCCGGAACCATCGCAACGTGCATGATGGTGAGCATAATGAGATAGTCGCCTGTAAGGATCTGCTCGATCATTTCCATCTGCCCCTGCTCAAATGCGACAAGGGTTTCCGGAACGGGTAGTTGCATGTTCAGCCAGGAGAGTAACCATACCATCGGTTGGATGGCCAGCGTGATCAAAACGGTAAGCACTGTAATCTCCATGGTCCCTTTTGGACTCTTCATCCGGAAGAAGTTCGCTCTTTGAGAAACATCTACCGAAAGACGGGCAAATATCCAGGTTCCAATCGCCAGGAATAACACCTGGCTGACCGTATTAGCCCAGAAAAGGATGCCGACTTCACCACTGAGTTGTTCAAGGCCTTCAAGCGAGAATTCGATATTGGGGCTGATCATCATCCCGATGACAGCAAATACGGCACCTCCCATCTGGAACAATATGAACGTGATGATGATCCAGATAAAGGCTACGGTCCACGGAGCAAAACCATTACGGTCAAACCAGGGTTGATCAGGTCGGTATTGCGACTGATAATCCGGCTCCATCAGGATTGCTCCTCTTCGATCTCACCGGGTTGCTTTGCAAAAAAGCGTACGCCGAGCATTCCCGTGAGCGTGTTCAAAATGCCAAACATAAACATCAGGCCGACCAAATTGAGTGCTATTCCCGAAGCTGTTGTTGCATCCTGAGTTTCAGCATAAAGTGAATCGATCATCTGATCTTTTTGCTCTTCAGGTATCTGCATCGCTTCAATGCTTTCGATTGATGCATCCAGTACATTTTCCTGAAAACCGGGGTTAATGACGAGCCATATCAAATCCAGAAAGGTATTTCCCAAAGCTACTACCAGTCCGGTTACCAAACCTATCTTGGCACCATCTCCGAACGTCATCGGCACATTGAACTCCCTCACATACATGCGGGTACCGAACAATCCGGCAAAAGCAGCCACTAAACAGCCTACTGCCATAGAAAATAAGGAAACCACCATCATTCCGGTTGCAGGAGACGAGTAAATCAATAACATACCCGTTGTTACTTCGAGGAAGAACAAAATGGCGGCGAAGATCAGACCCACGATCACGGCCTGACGAATAAATGAAGGTTTTTGCTGATTAATTTCCATTGCTATCTACTTATTTCTTGTTATCAGGATGCTCATGAGAGTCAGTCCCCATATCAATCCTAAAACTGCTCGTTGAAAATTTGAACCCTCCCAAATGGTAATCCATTGTGCAAGAATATCCAATCCGATAATAACAGTTATAACGACAATTATCACGATAACCTGTTTCCGCGGCAATATTTTCGATGTGTTTATCCCCCATAAGGCAACCCAGAGCCCAATGGCAAACCCGGTATAAATACCGCTGCACCGGCTACATACGGCCGGGTAGCTTTCACCCACCGAAAACATCCGATCGGGTTGTTGATGACAAACACTGCTGAAGACACGGGTGATTCCCGAAGTGTGCCAATCTGCAAAATTTTCATACAAAAAAACCGGGAGCCAGGCCAAACCAAGCAATAAACTCATCGCGATGGCCAGCAATAGAACTACTTTTGCAGATTCGCTCATCCGGGCTACCGATTTATCGTGATTGGTTCAGTCGACGAACAACAGCGAAATATCCAGCGCCTGAACCGAGTGGGTGAGTTCGCCCACCGAAATATAATCTACTCCGGTTTCAGCTATGGATCGGACGGTTTCGTGGGATACGTTGCCGGAGGCTTCAAGTTTCTTAGCTCCCTTAAATTTTGAAACCGCTTCAGCCATGTCGGTCAGGGACATATTATCCAGAAGCAGAATATCCGAGTCTGCATGATTTGCCGCCTGTTCGGCTTCCTTCAGATTTTTCACCTCTACTTCAATCAGGGGTTTATTCTGTAAATCCTGTCGATGCCGGGCACATCGGTTGATTGCTTCGGTAACACTCCCGGCTACATTAATATGATTTTCTTTGATCAGATAGCGATCATACAGTCCCATCCGGTGGTTATCTCCACCTCCGAGACGCACGGCCCATTTATCCAGATGGCGATGCCCGGGGACCGTTTTTCGTGTATCCAGAATGGTAGCCCCGGTGCCTTCAATGAGATCGACGAAATATCGTGTGCGAGAGGCGATACCGCTCATTCGTTGCATGAAATTCAGAGCTGTTCTTTCACCGGTCAGGATAACATTCGCCGGTCCTCTTGCGGATGCAATAAGTTGCCCCCGTTTTATGGAGTCGCCATCTGAGAGATCCGTAGAAAAATCAATGGAGCTATCGAGTTGACTGAAAATGTATCGAACGACTTCAAGCCCGGCAACAACTCCGTTTTGCTTGGCGATGAACTCTGCTTCGATGGCTTCCCTACCTGAATAGATAGCATCAGTGGTGATATCTCCCTGACCAATATCTTCCCGAAGGGCAAGAGTTACGATATATTCGATTTGTTTATCCAGCGCCGGTTCATCCATGGACTTTATCCATATAGTTTTCGATCCCATCCAGAAAGGCCTTTGGGGCTTCGGTCGGGCGCCGGGTGGTTCCATCTACAAAAACGAGTTGCACGTAGCCGGTAACGTTGGGCTTTTTAGCATCTGCCGTGGTGACCGCATAGTAGGTTTCGAGTCGAACATCCGGCTGTTTATAAATGAGCATGGAGACTTCCATCAATTCATCATAAAAAACCGGCCGGTTGAACTCGATACTGGTGCGCCGTACCGGCAGCATGATCCCTTGATCTTCGAGCTCTTTGTAGGGCAGTCCGGCTTCGCGGATAAACTCGGTTCGTGCTGTCTCAAAATACTCTAAAAACCGGCCGTGATACACGTAACCCATTTTATCGGTTTCACTGTAACGGCTTCGGATCTTGATTGAATGCTTTAGCAGGGGTTTAGCTTCAGGTAGCATCAGGAAGATTGTTTGTTGTTGGCAACTACCTTTTCCTGTTCTTCGATAAACGACCCCATTTTAGAATATTTTTCAATCCTTTCCATCCGAAGTTTATCCGGCGATAACGCGGAAAGTTTATTCAGTCCGCTTAGGATGAATTCTTTCACGCTTTCAGCAGCTTTATCGTGTTCGCGATGAGCCCCTCCGAGTGGCTCTTTGATAACGCCATCAATTACACCCAGTTTGCTGAGATCCTGAGCGGTCAGTTTCAGAGCGAGAGCCGCTTGTTCTTTGTAGTCCCAGGTCTTCCAGAGGATTGATGAGCAGGATTCCGGCGAAATCACCGAGTACCAGGTGTTTTCCATCATATAAACCTCGTTACCCATGCCGATTCCGAGTGCACCGCCACTGGCTCCCTCTCCAATGACAATGGTTATAACCGGAACTTTAAGATCTGCCATTTCGCGTAGATTTCGGGCGATGGCCTCAGCCTGCCCGCGTTCTTCCGCTTCCAGTCCGGGGAAAGCCCCGGGGGTATCAAGCAGGGTGATGATGGGCAGGTTAAATTTTTCCGCCGTTTTCATCAATCGCAGCGCCTTCCGATATCCGTCGGGATTAGGCATGCCAAAACGCCGGTATTGACGGGCTTTGGTGTCACGCCCTTTCTGGTGACCCATGATCATCACCGACTGACCATCGATACTGCCGATGCCGCCTACGATCGCTTTGTCATCGCTGTAATACCGGTCACCATGCAGTTCTATAAAATCTTCGGTGATTTTATAAATGTAATCCAGCGTGTAGGGACGATCAGGATGGCGTGCCAGTTGAACCCGCTGCCAACGAGTGAGGTTACTGAATATGGAGGTACGAAGTTCATCAACCCGCTTTTGCAAACGATCCAGCTCCGGACTCAGAACATCGTCATCAGCCAGAGTGAGCTGACTCAGTTCGGCAATTTTATTTTCAAGTTCGACAATCGGTTTCTCGAAATCGAGGTAATTCATGAAAATCTGTTTTTAAGCATTTTTGCTATGCGATTGTACGGCGTATTTGATAGAACCACTGCTCAAAAAATTACATTCAATGGGGGTTTGGTGTGATTAAACCTCACGAAACCAAATGCGACCGCCGCTTATTGATGGCAAATATACAAATTCCTGAACAATGATAAGATACAGATCACAAACGCCCTAATAGGCTACGAATTTTTAAGACCCATACCATCCAGACCGCTTCATAGACAATTTTTTTCGACATCTTGGAGGTGCCGACTTCCCGCTCCCGAAATATGATCGATACTTCTTTCAGTCGTGCACCTGCTTTGTATGCGCGAAAATGAACCTCAATCTGAAATGCGTACCCGTTGGAGCGAATCCGGTCCAGGTTGATTTTTTCCAGCACACTCCGACTGATGCACTTAAACCCTGCCGTCATATCATTTACCGGAACTCCGGTGATGAAGCGGGCGTAAACGTTGGCACTGTAAGATAAAATGAGACGCGTGAGCGGCCAATTTACAATTGAGATTCCATTGTGATAGCGTGAACCGATGGCGACATCAGCCTCACCATTTTTGACCGGCTCAATCAAACCGGGTACATCTTCCGGGTTATGAGAAAAATCGGCATCCATCTCACATACGAAGCTGTAATTATGCTCCAATGCAAACTTAAACCCTGTAACATAAGCGGTTCCAAGTCCCTGCTTCCCTTCCCGCTGAATGAGATGAATACGCCCGGGATACTGCTCTGTTTTTTCCTGAACCACTTTAGCAGTTCCGTCGGGAGAGGCATCATCCACAATGAGTATATCTACCGCTTCCCTGAGGCCAAGAAGTTGGTCGATTATACGCGGAATATTTTCCGACTCATTGTAAGTAGGTATGATAACCAGCGTTTGCGATGACATTACGTTTCAGTTATTGAATTGCCTCATCACCACACTTACTGCCCCTTCCCCGCAAAGACAGTGTGCAAAGTGTTGATTAAAATTTTCATATCCATTCGAAGAGATATGTTTTCCACATAGAATAAATCGTACTTGGTCTTTTCTTTCACATCCTCCATACTCGAATCATACTTCCACTTGACCTGCGCCCATCCTGTTATTCCCGGTTTCACACGTAATCGCCTGCTATACAACGGGATCTCATTTTTAAACTGCTCGACAAAATACGGTCTTTCAGGACGCGGTCCAACAAAACTCATTTCCCCTTTTAAAACATTAAACAATTGGGGCAGTTCATCCAGCCGGAGTTTACGCAACCAGTATCCCAGCGGAGTTATCCGCGGATCATCTTCTCCCGCCCAAATAGGTCCGCTGTGTTTTTCCGCATCCTGAAACATGGTGCGTAGTTTGTAGATATTAAACTCTTTACCGTATCTACCCACCCTGCGCTGCTTATATATCGCGGGGCCTTTGCTTTGGAGCGGTATCAGAATAAAAAGTACTAATAAGACCGGGAGGGTAATAACCAATGTGATGGTGGCCAGGAGGATATCCATCAACCGCTTCACAAATTTCTCCCAGGTGGGCATAGGATCGGGCATGACTTCAATCAACGGAAGCCCGAAAATCTGGTTCGTTTGGTTGAGACCGCTGATCATTTGGTGGAAATCCGGCAAGATTTTTACGGACACATCGGGGTAATCAACCTGATCCAGAATTTTAATCAGTTTTTCACTGTCATCATTCTCAAGCGCCACGATGACATCTTCCACCTCTTTTTCCCTGATAATCTTGCTTAACTCATTTAATTCACCCAAAACTTCTGCAGGTTGTTGCTCCCGGACTTCTCCGTTGGAAGAAATAAAACCAAGTACATTCATCCCGAGCGTGGGCTGTCTTTCGAGATTTTCGTATACCAAGCTTGCTGTCGGACCGGTACCAATAATTACGGCCTGGTGTAACCCTTTTCCTTTGATCGCCCGCCACTTCTGTATAGTGCGGATTGTAAGACGGTTCACACTTACCAAACCAAAGACCACAAGCCAGTAAACAAATGTCACCGTTTTGGCTTGAGCGAGGTTTTCATCGGTCCAGCCCAGGGTGTCAATGAATAGAAGAAAAAACAGGATTAATACCCCGATGATCGTAATTTTGGCAACTCTGATGATTTCATCGAAGCGTGAAATCAGATAGTTTTTGCGATAAAGGCCGAAAATTGTAAATATCAGGACCCAATAAATGGCTATGATAATGGCAGGTATCAATAACATCGGTGGGTTGCTGGCCGAGACATCACCGGTTATGCCGTATTCAAACCGCAAATAATAAAACAGGTACCATCCCCCAATCAGGACAATAAAATCTCCTGCAGCGGTTAATAAAATCTCTTTTATTTTTTTCAGTGCCAGCATGTTTCCCGTTATCGATTCATGGGCTGATAAATTATATGCCGAAGCTGGCATCTACAACAAATAAACTCCAACAAAAATTATTTATTCGTGATTTTTCAACAACATACCTCCTGCGATCATACCAAAGCGCGGACCGGTACTATTACAACTGCACATGGCGATATCCCAACACCTATCTTCATGCCCGTAGGGACACTGGGTACGGTGAAAGCAGTCAGTCAAAATGAGTTGGTTAACGAAGTAAAAGCGCCGATCATACTGGGAAACACCTATCATTTGTACCTGCGTCCGGGTAATGAGATCATGCATCAGGCCGGTGGTCTTCATCAATTTATGAATTGGGATGGTGCCATTTTAACTGATTCAGGTGGGTATCAGGTATTTTCCCTTTCTGATATACGAAAATTACACGAAGAAGGAGTGACCTTCCAAAGTCATATTGACGGCTCCCGGCATACCTTCACGCCGGAAAATGTTGTGGATACACAGCGTATCCTGGGCTCAGATATTATGATGATACTGGATGAATGTCCGCCTTATCCGAGTTCGGAATCATATGCGCGTGAATCAATGGAGCTCACCCACCGTTGGGCAAAACGCGGCCGTGACCAATTTCTTGAAACGGAACCTTTATACGGGCACCGGCAGCTACAATTCGGAATCGTTCAGGGAAGCACTTATCCTGAACTGCGGAAACAATCCAGTGAAGCCATTGCCGAATTGGATTTTGAAGGAAATGCAATCGGCGGACTGAGCGTAGGGGAGCCTGCCGAAATGATGTATGAAATGGCCGATCTCTGCACCGATCATCTTCCCAAAGAGAAACCCCGCTATCTGATGGGCGTTGGTACACCCGCAAATCTGCTTGAAAATATCGCCCTGGGCGTAGATATGTTCGACTGTGTGATGCCTACCCGAAATGCCCGAAACGGAATGCTGTTTACGAGGAACGGGATCATCAACATAAAGAACGCCAAATGGAAGACCTGTTTTGAATCGCCGGATCCAGGATTTCAAAGCGAAACTTGCCGACACTATACGCTGGCTTATCTTCACCACTTATTTCGCGCGGATGAAATACTGGGGTTGAGGCTGACTTCCCTGCATAACCTTACTTTTTATCTTTGGTTGATGAATGAGGTGCGGGAACGGATCAAAGATCAAAGTTTTGGTAGTTGGTATGCACCTATGGCTGAGCAGCTTCAGCAGCGTCTGTGACTGGCGACTTTCCCGTTTTCTTCTGATATATTACAGGAAATTTTCCCAAAAAAATCGCCTTAAACATGATTTCAAGATCAAGCCATATCGAGTAGTTACGTAAATAGTAGAGTTCGTAACTGAGACGCTCTTTTTCCTGATATACTTGCCGCTCATTGAGTTGCCGAAGTCCCGTAATCCCGGGTTGATAAACGAGTGAAGTATACCAGTCAGGGCCAAGTGGTGCACCAATAATCGTAATTTTCCCCGTAAATACTTTTTTCAAGAGCTGATAAAGATTTTTAAAGCGGTGTTTTTCATGCGGAGGATAAAGTGATATCGGAATATTTTGCTCATCCTGTCCCAGTGAAAATGACAGCTTCTCTGTTTTACCGGCATGATATAGCCTTCCGGGTAAAGTTGTTATAAATAAAATCAGCAACATCACAGCTGAAACGCCCAAATCAACAATCCGCTTCATAAAACGATTCCAGCTATTTCGATAGGGAACTTCGACATCTACCAGCGGCAGATCTTCGAGGTAGTCAACCGTTGTTTTGCCTATCACATAATCGACTTTATCCGAAACGATATGTGAATGGATTTCCGGATTTCTTATGCGGGAAAGCGTCGTGAGAATTGCCTCATAACTAATAGCCGGCACGACAAAAAACAACTGATTTACTTGATGAGTCTCAATCAGTTTCGGTATATCTGTAACCTTACCTATAATCGGTACGTTTTCTATTTCATCTTCTGCGGTTGTATGGTCTGATGCAATACCAATGATTTCATAATCCCATTCCACCTTTGCCCTGATCCGATGAATCAACTCCTTTGTATTTTCATGATTACCAACAATAAGAACATTTCTTTTTTGAAGCCGTGAATGGGGCTGATCCAAAAGTGGATTCCTGCTGCGAATTTGCAAATACCGTATTAGTCCCATTAAAGGTGCTCCGAACAGCATACCTGCACCTACAATTAAACGGGAAAAAGCAATTTGGGGAACAAAAAACATAACCAAGGCGACGACCCCGAATGTCCAAAGAACTGACTTAATCGTATTGATGATCGATTTTGTATGGCCACTGTATAAATTATAGTATGAAACAAACCCCAAATAGGCCAATGATGCAATCACATTAATCGCCGGAAAACCAAGCTGATACCGATCAAATACCTCTGATAAAGGAATTTCAAACCGGAGTAAAAACAGGGTGATGATAAATATGTTCAAAATGGCTAAATCTGTCACCGGACCGGCGGTTTTACTCATTACCACTTTGGCGTATGAGGCAACCGCACGAAATATAATCCCGGTAACAATGACCATCCTAAATAGCAGAGAATACCCCAGACTGAAATGCTTTCGAAAAAAAAGATAATTAGATTTGTTAAAGATGATATGGTGATCGAGCTTATCTTTTTTCGTACTCTCTCCTTTGTAATGAATTATGCTGGTTTCGGGAACATAATCAATATCATATCCTGCACTGCCGATCCGGTAACATAAATCGATATCCTCTCCATACATGAAAAACCGTTCATCAAAGCCACCCATCTCCTGCAGGATGTCGGTTCGCATAAACATAAAAGCCCCGCTCAGCACCGGAACTTTACCACCCTCATCTTCATCTTTCCAACTCTGGTAATAACGCCCAAATCGTTTACTTTTCGGAAATAGAGATGTTAAGCCCAAAGTTTTCCAAAGTGCTACAGAAGGGGTGGGCACCTCTCTTCTGGACTCAGGAGCAAAACTTCCATCCGGGTTCAAAAGTTTACAGCCGGCTGCCGCGGTATTGGGATTTGCCTCCATGTGGTCATACATGGTCTTGAGCGTATCTTCTCTCAGAATCGTATCCGGATTGAGCAGAAGGGTATATTTTCCCGCGGCAATGTTTATAGCCTGATTATTGGCTTTGGCAAACCCAACATTCTCCTCATTTTCAATAAAATACACCCAGGGAAAGCTTTCTTTTAG
>SLJN01000202.1 GCA_007135115.1 Balneolales bacterium | reverse complement strand
CTTTTACAGGTTAGTTTTTACTTAACCAACATCATCTGACTTGAGAATGACTGTGTGGAAGTTTCCATTCTTATGATGTAGGTTCCGCTGCTCATACCCGAGCCATCAAAGGTTACCTGGTGGGTGCCGGCACTAAGTTGCTCATTTTGCATTAGTGTCTTCACTTCCCTACCAAGCACATCATACACTCTGATGGTGACTTCTTCGGCTTCAGCGAGTTCAAACGGAATGTTGGTATCCGGATTAAACGGATTCGGATAATTGGATTTTAGTCTCGTAGTCTGAGGACTTTCATCAACTATCGGATCTTCCTCGGTTGAAGTGATGATACCTGCATTTTCCGGAGGTGTTAAGCCAGTGTCTTCACTGGTAAAAACACGAAACTCACCAGGTTCCAGCTCAATTGAGTAGGGGCTATCACCTCCGGCTGCCTGATCCTCACTTACTGTAACCTCTTCGCCATGAAAATAATCGTACCACGTTCCCTCTTCGTGAAACTCTGGCTCGGCCGTACGTGCAACAGCATCAAAGTTACCGACAATGGTAACATCCATCGATTCATCATGAGATAATCGTATCCGTTTGATATCTCCTGAACCAGGATCTGCTTCACTTTCCGAATCATACACCTCAAGATCAACTTCGGTTTCGTTGCTGCTGAATACTTCAAACTCATGGCGAAGTTTGAGCAACCAACTCCAGGTATCAAACAAGGTAGACCGTCGGCTGTCATCATAGTACTCCCAGCGAACCGGCTTGGGATCCGTTCTACCGGGATCATCCGGCTGACAGTCACCATCTGAACCATCTCCGGGTTTCAGGCATTCATTTTCTCCGCCGCCATAGCCCAATTCACCGAATTGCCAAAGCATTCTCGGACCAGGTACACTTAGAAAAAATGCACCCGCAAGTTCCTGGCGTTTAAGAGATGTGAATAGATCATCAATTACCTGATAGTCGCCATCATAGTTATCAATTGCATCTACCCCGGGATATCCATAAGTGAGATTTCTAAACATCATCCACTGTTCGTCGTGGCTCTCCATATAGGTTACCGAGTTGGCAATGTCCATATCAAGATTTCTGAAATACGTATCCTCCAGGTTTGAATCATATCCCATAGAGGCTTCAGAATATGTACCGCTCATACCGTTCCAAAACATCATTCCGGGATAACCCTGATCCGTTCCGTGGTCATAGAGTTCGAGCTCTTCTTCCCGCTGAAAATGCTCAAGAATGATATAGGATTCGTCATCTACGGACCACATTTCATCACCCATGCGGCGCAGATTATCAACCCTTTCCTGATTGTATTGATCTGTATTCGACTGAACCTGGTCGTTGGCCACAAATCCTTTCGTCAGGTCGAACCGGAATCCGTCCACATTATATTCTTCCAACCAGAATTCATTCGCCCGATCAACCCAATACTGAATATAGGGATGGTCGTGATTCAGGTGGTTAAATACATTATAGGCATGACCCGGCCCCACAAATGGATTATCATCCTGACTGGAACCATACAGCCGGATTAGCGGTGAATTATCTGTGGCATGATTATAAACGACATCGAGAATTACGGCTATTCCCCGCTGATGAGCTTCATCAATAAAACGTTTCAGATCTTCACGAGGCCCGTAGGCTTTTTCCACAGCAAGATGATGCGACGGGTTATAGCCCCAACTGATATTCCCGTCAAACTGTGATACCGGCATTAGTTCAACGGCGTTAACGCCAAGTCGATCAAAATAGTCGAGCGTATCGGCCATGTTGGAATAGGTTCCTTCATCCAGAAAATCGCGGATGACCAACTCATAGATTACGAGCTCTTCCTGGTCCGGACGCTCGTAATCAGTCGCCTGCCAATCATATTCATCCTGACCGGTTTCCAGTACACTGACCATGTGCTCGGTTTTACCCTCGGGATACTCCATCAAATCAGGATAAACGCCATCATCGATCAGAAAGGAATCATTCCAGGGATCTAAAACTTTTTCGGAGAACAGGTCAGCCGTTCGTACCTCTCCGTCCACAAAATATTGGAAGCCGTACTCATCACCGGGTTCGAGACCGTCAATTTCCATCCAGTAATGCGGACCGTCGAATTCACCGGTATCATCTCGCTTCATCATATAATCAGGATCAACTTCCCAATCATTGAAATCCCCGAGTACATAAACGAAGTCGTTTTCGGGAGCGAACATCGACAGGGTCACTTTGGAATCGTCATCCTCATGATAGGTGATGCCGTCTTCAATTCCATCGGGACGCGCCTCCTCTACTACATCTTCATTGACGATAATGAAACTGGTTTCTTCGGCGGTATTATCTTCCTCATCTACAACAACGGCTCTCATATTGGTTCGGCCTTCATTTTCAACCTCTAAGCTGTATGAGAGTTGATCCTCGTCGGTAGAGGCGACTTCTTCATCGTCAATTTCGAGCCGTAGTTCCTGAATTTCTGTATCAGGTGAAAACGCGGAGATTTCGATTTCAACCTCGTCTCCGATATCAGCAAAAAAAGGTTGCAGCCTGCTTACTTGAGGGCGGTCGAACCGGACGGTCAGTTCATCGGCAATTAAGTCGACAAACAGGTCTTCGGTTTGTGCAGAGCCGTCTTCATTGCGGAATACAAAAGCTAATTGATACACCGTGGCATCTTCAGAAAGATCATAGAAATCGCGAATGTTATCTATCTGGAGACGCCAAATATTACTTTGTTGATCATCTTGTTCAAGACGGGCCTGGTCAATGTTCTCATCCCAATCGGCGATAACATTGGACCAGTTTCCGGAGTCGCGGTCTTCGTCGTCGAGGATAACACCGGTATGAGCGTAAATATCCCCGTCATA
Source organism: Balneolales bacterium (assembly GCA_007135115.1). Taxonomy (GTDB): domain Bacteria; phylum Bacteroidota; class Rhodothermia; order Balneolales; family Natronogracilivirgulaceae; genus SLJN01. The sequence continues at coordinate 9,475 of SLJN01000202.1, read as the reverse complement.
ATCCTCCAGGGCTGTGCCTGAAGCATCAAAAATGATGGTTACCGGCTCGTCTGTCGATGGAAAGGCCGGGTCCGTACTGATTTGTGCCGATACCCACACCGGGACAAGCAGTAAAAGGATGGTTAGTAGAGATGAGTGACTTCGCATATAAGTATGGTTTTGGATATCAGGTTTTAGATGGGCTTGTACCCGAACTTACCCTTTGTCTGCCGAAAATTTATCTTCAGCAGGGTCAGGGGAAAACGCATCTTCAAATGAGCTGTTTCTAACAATTAGCTCAGGTGAAAATACTGTATGGGTTACATCAATTTGAGGTTGATTGATGCGGTTCGTTAGCTTATCGATTGCAATATTACCCATTTGATACATGGGTTGTCTCATCGATGAAAGACCTAGATACTGCGAAAAACTTAAATCGTCAAAACTAATAATCGGCAAAGTTTTTTTGTAATCTTTCATCGCTTTCAAGGCACCGAGTGCTTGTATATCAGAGTTACAGAACACAGCATCATAGGAATTACTATCATTCAGAATAGCCTTCATAGCCTGATAGCCATTCAGTTCGGTATGACCGTCCCGTTCGGTATCTAATCCGGTAAATAAATGGTCTTCATTAAAGGAAAGATCATGATCTTCCAAGGCTTTGCGGAATCCGTTACTTCGATCGATAACAGGCTTGGAGTCCTTTACCGCGCATAACATTGCAATATTCTCATAACCTTGATCTATAAGGCTCTTGGTAGCTGTATAAGCTCCTTCCACACTATCCACCGACACGGAATCGAAACCTTCGTAATATTCGTCAATGAGCGTAATCGGGGTTTCGTATTTCTTAAAGTATTCCCAGTCCTGATCATCAAAGTGGATGGATACAACGATGTAACCATCGGACATTCCGCGTTTAAAAATATCTTCTACCTGCTGGCGAACATCGTCGCCTCTAACTTCACCAGAAGTTTTAATGTTGGAAATTTGTAATTCGAATTCACACTCGGCCAGACGATCCTGCATTCCGGCAAGTACTTCCATAAAGAAGTAGTTGGATATAATCGGTACAATTGCCGTAATAAGACCGGTTTTTCGCCGGGCAAGACTCTGCGCCTGTGCTCTTGGATGATAACCGTAGCTGGAGGCGATCTCCAGTATTTTATCGCGTGTAGCAGGTGAAACTTTCGGGTTATTGTTAAAGACCCTTGAAACCGTAGCTATACTGACACCTGCTTCTCGCGCTATATCGTAGATAGTTGAGCTCAAGGTATAAACACAGTTTGATTAAAAGAAAAAAGCTTACCTGCCCGCAGACAGGTAAGCTCTACTCTGAGTGTTAATTCTGAATTAATTCGTAAGAAAAGTCAGGTTCGTGAAGGTTTAGAATGACCGTATAGTCACCGGCTTCTTCAACCTCGATATCTGCTCCACCGGCATCTACCTGGAAGTTACCCTCGTCATCTCCGTAATCGCGGTAATCCCAGCTCTGATTAGCACGGAATTTCATTGGACCTTCATCCAAGGTGACATCGGCAGTCCAAACATGTTCTTCCATGTCGTACTCCATCATGATATCATCGTCGTCACCCCAACCATTTGCAGCTTCACCAATAATGCCCCACTCCATCTGGGTGGTTTCGTACTCCATGGCGTCCATATCAACGGTCATTCTATAATAACCGGGATCTGCCTCAATGTCAGCTCCATCAGGATCTAACGTTCCGTCAACATCATCATCACCCCAGTTATTATCCCAAGAGGCACCTTGTGTGAACTTGAACATTAGTGCATCCGAATCTTCGTCTATATAGACATAACCTTCATAATTGTCATCATCGTCAAATGAATACAAACGGGCAATGTCTTCATCATCAGGAGACCAGTCATTTCCATAATTACTTGCTCCCTGATATCCACCGGGTACCTGAAGTTCAGGATACTCGATTTGAACCAAGTATGGAGTAGCTGTAAACGGTATTGGGTCGGTGACAACTTCTGATGCTTCAGCTCCATCTACTTCGGCTAAGACACGAACATGTAGATCTGCTTCAACACCATCAGGTAAACCCATAGAGATGAGTTCATCATTAAGCTGGCCAACGGTGATGGTAGCCTCTGTTTCACGAGTGCTTACCAGCTCGGCGGCTGCTTCAAAATCCTCGTCGTCCAACTCAGCCAGCTGAACTTCGTATTCTATAGCCGCGTCATAGCCAAAATCAGCAGCTGACCACTCCAGACTGAGCAACTCTTCATCGGCATTGTCTTCCGTGAGTGAAAAACTTTGCCCTTCAAAATTTTCAGATGATATCGACGGTGCCGTCGGATCTGAAGACATGACCGGGTTTTCATCCCGGTCACAGGAAGCCATCGCAAAAACGATGGCTACCAATAGTGTTAAAAATCCTGTTAATCTCATAGTTATACTCTAAGGTTTTGAGTCAAATTAATATCCGGGGTTCTGAGTCAAGTTCGGATTGGCGTTTATGTCCGTAGAAGGAATCGGGTAAACATCTTTGTGATCACTGGTGCCCGTTCCATCCTGACTGCCACCTTTCCAGGACCAAACATAGTCGCCACCGGTAAATTTACCGTGGCGAACCAGATCGGTTCGGCGGTGGCCTTCCCAGTAAAGTTCGCGAGCGCGTTCATCCAGAATGAAGTCTGCATCGAGATCGCCACTGTCAATTGGCTCAAAGTCTTCACCGTATGCACGCTCACGTACATCGTTAACTAAATCGACGGCTCGTGAAACGTCACCGCCGTCCATTAATACTGCTTCGGCGTACATCAGATATACATCTGCAAGGCGGAACATTGGGAAATCGGTATTTACGTGGCCAGGGTTAGGTGCTGCATCACCATTTGAGTCAAGATTAGTCCACTTTTCAACCGCTACACCATCAGAGAAACTTCCGAGACTTTCTATTTCGTCAACGTTTTGCCCTTCTGTGAAGAACATAGCCCGGGAGTCTTCATCTTCATCAAATTTTTGGTACAGCTCAGGTGTGGTGCGATTACCGGCCCAACCTTCTGCTCCATAATCACCCGGACTCATATCACCACCAATAGCAGCGTTAATGATAAAAGTGGTTCCTCCGAATGATCGGGTCGTACTTTCATCAAAAGGAATAGCAAAGATGAACTCATCGGAAGCCGTTTCGCTGTTGTCGGCCATAAACAGTTCGGCGTAATCATCATGCAGGCTGTAGCCTCCATCATCGATGACTCTCTCAGCGAACTCTGCTGCCTCTGAGTATCGGTCTTCTCCGACATAAACCTCAGCATTGAGGTAGAGTTTAGAGAGTAGTGTCCATACTGCTGCCTGATCAACTCTACCGTATTCATTATCCTGAGGGGCTGGCAAATAGTCATCCTCGGTCAGAGCAAGAAGTTCATCTTCAATATATTCAAAGATAAACTCAGCATCAGCCGGCTCGGGCTCAAAAGCACCAATCGGATCATCTTCATCAGTGAAAGGTGTACCTCCACCGAAAAGATCCAATGCATGCCAGTGGCTCAGTGCCCGGAGAAACTTTGCTTCTGCAAGGTACTGACGAATTTGATCATCATCTTCATTCTGAGCATTGCGGATAAATTCATTAGCCAGGGATATCTGATAGAATACCCGGCTGTACATTCCCATCACGAAGTCATTACCGGTGCTCCAGCTTTGATCGTTAAAGGAAGGCAGACCGGGATCATCCCAGCCATTGACGGCAGCATCTGTAGGGAGTTCCTGATGCACCCAGTACTGCCGGATATAATCCGACATACCTTCGTCAATTCCATCGATATCAGCATTCCCGGCAGGCCCTTCCTGACCGGTAACCGCGAGTCCGGCGTATAACTTAGCCAGAACTTCCCGAAAGTTTTCGGGATCATCATATACGATATCTGCTGTCAGCTCATCATCATCGATAGGGCTGGTATTCAGATCATCAATGCAGGACGTCCATACGAACATTCCCGCAAGGATCAGCAGAAGTATCAGGTTAAAGTTTGTTCTAAACATAATTTCTGTTATTAGAAGTTTCTATTAAAAATTCAGGTCAATACCCATCTCGAAAGTACGCGGGCGCGGATAGATCGTACCGTCAACTCCTCCGGCAACTTCCGGATCAAGACCGCTATAGTTGGTGACCGTCAGGATATTATTGACAGATCCAGAGATTCGTGCTGAAACATTGGTTCCGAGCAACTCATCAATAGTATAGCCGGCAGAGACATTATCCAATCGCAGAAATGAAGCATCCTCGATGTAATGATCTGAGGTGAACTGAGCACTTCTGAACCCATTATCAATTACTGATCGGGGGGAGTTCTGAAGGAATTCACCTTCAAAGAATAGTTCATTTAATGCCCCTCGCTCTGCAGAAATGTCATTATAAACATAGTTACCAATAACTGCTCTCAAGGAAAAGGATGCATCAAAATTGCGGTAGTCGACACTACTTGAGAACCCAAGTGTAACATCAGGTTCCGGACTTCCTACGTGATAGTAGTCATCGTCACCTATACTGCCGCTTCCGCTTCGATCCACATAAGCGCCTTCGATCGGATTACCATCCTCATCGTATACCTGCTGCAGCGCATAAAAGGTATTTCGCGGATGGCCCGGAGCATGGATTTGAATGGTATTTCCGGTACCTCCGCTAATATCTCCAACCTGAACGCCCATGAAATCAGGGTCGTCAACCAGGGTAAGCTGCTCTATCTCGCTTATATTTCTTGCAACATTAAAGCTGACTTCCCAGCGGGTGTCGGATGTAAGAACCGGGCTCGCAGTGATGTCAAATTCAACTCCCCGAACATCCATTGAACCAACGTTGGAAATAATGCGGTTTGTAAAGTTACTTCCTGCCGGTACCGGGGTTTCGTTCAAGAGGTCATTGGTTTCTCTTTGATAGGCTTCAAGTGTACCTCGAATTCTGTCATTATAGAAACCGTAATTAAGAGCAACGTTATAGGTTGTGGTTTCTTCCCACTTGAGCTCGGCATCGAATCCTTCCGGACGCAGCGTACGTGAAGGGGTATCGCCAAACCTATATTGAGCATGAGTTCCACCTCTTGTGTAGCGAGCGAGGTATGGATAATTACCTTGTAAGATCTCCTGCTGACCTGTGATACCTGCACCAACACGGAGGGTTAAATCCGAAAGATTTTCAAAATCTTCCATGAACGACTCACTATTGATGTTCCATGCTAAAGCCGCAGATGGGAAATAACCCCAGCGGTTTTCAGGAGCGAATCGGGAAGATCCGTCTGCTCGCATGGTAGCAGTGAGTCGGTAGCGATCCATCAGTGCATAGTTAACACGACCGAAGAAAGAAACGAGATAGTTCTCGGTAGCGAAATCGGTATCTGAGAATACTTGGCTTTCATCACTGGCTGCTCGAGAGAAGGTGTTCCCTTCTTCGAAGTTATGTTGCCATGAATAACCAGCCGTTGCATCAATAGAACTGAAAATATCATCGAGATCGGTTGCATAGTTTAAATACAGATCGAGAACTGCATTTTCCCGCGTCTCGTCATAATCGGTAATTTCACCCCGAACATCAGAGCTGGAATAGGCAAATGCCGCTTCCTCATCGACGTTTATGCTACCGTTTTCTACGGAAGCCCAATCGTAAGCTACGTTAGCAGTAGCAATCAGATCGTCCATGAAAGGAAGTTCATAATCGAGCTTCAGGTTACCCAGAACGCGGTTTACTGTTGACTCATCACGGCGTTGCTCCAAGAGTGACATCGGATTGGCTGGTGCCAGTGCTGTAGGCGAATCATCGCCCCAGAAATGGTAGTTACCGAATTCCTCATTATCGATAGTAGTCGGCTGGGTGGGGTCATACGCAATCGCGGTATTTATGGCACCTTGATCCGCAAAACGATTATCAACCCGGCTTCCGCGCACGTTAAAATCAACATCAAGCTGTTCATTGAACAGAGATGGGGAGAGATTAACCGAACCGGTAAGTCGGTCGCTGTTTGATGTATTCAAGCGACCCTGATCACCTGTAAATCCGATTGAGGCATGGATTGGCAGACGATCAATAGCACCGCTGAAGCTCAAGTTGTGATACTGACTGATAACATCATCGAAGATCTGATCTTGCCAGTCAGTGTTTTCGTCACCGAGCATCTCTTCTGCAGCTTCGCCGAATTCAGCAGTCATTACATCACGATACTCATCTGCCCCAATAGGTTCTATACGCTCATCAAGCGTTTCGTATGTGAGGCTTCCGCTATAGCTAACGGAAAGAGGTTGCCCCACCTGACCTCTTTTGGTGTTAATTACAATTACACCGTTGGAAGCTCGGGAACCGTAAATAGCCGTTGCTGAAGCATCTTTCAGGACGTTAATAGATTCGATATCCTGATTATTAATGGTGTTCATGGCATGTGCCATTCCCGCAATTCCGCCGGGAGCCATTGGTACTTCATCAATTACATATAAAGGTTCGTTGCTGGCGGAAAGTGAAGAACCGCCACGGATTGTGACCGAAGGAGCGCTTCCGGGAGCTCCATCAGCCGAAGTAATATTTACCCCCGGTATTCGGCCTTGCACAAGCTCTTCTGGCGAACGGATAGAACCGGCATTAAAGTCCTCGGAAGAAATGGAGCTCACCGAACCGGTTTGATCCCTAACTTCGCGGGTACCATAACCAATGAAGACCAGCTCTTCACCATAAATAGCCTCGCTCATCAATTCAACGACGATTTCAGAGCGGCCATCTACTTCAACTTCTTTAGATTGATACCCGAGATAAGAAAAAGTCAGAACATCATCGGCGTTTACTGAGATCGAGAAGTTACCATCCAGGTCGGAGGTCGTTCCGCGATCGGTATCTTTTACCTGGATATTAACACCGACCAACTCTTCTTCGGTATCGGCGTCAATAACCTGCCCTTCTAACTGTATGTCCTGGGCCGTAGCGCTTCCAGCTCCTGAGAAGAGCGGCGCCATGGCAAACAGGAAAAACAGGAAAACCAGTATTCCACTTCGTTTACACATATTATTTATTCTTTAGGTGTTCGTAGTTACTAAAAAGAGATGCTGAGGAAGCATTTGTAAGATTGTATTGCATAAATTTTGGTGAGGATGTTGATTTGAAATAACAGACAGCTCTACTAAAGTCCGGTGCGAAATGGTTATACCAGGCATTTCGACCCTTATTCAAAAGAGCAGTTTGCCGGGGATGCTTAAGAAGAGCAATTTGAACCATGCCGAAAAAGTCGGTCTTTGATGAAATCCTATCACAAATCAGTGCTGGATTTGAGCATCGCCGGATATTCTGATGAGCCTTTACATAACCTTGCGGACAATGCATATAAACGGGAACGGGCTGTCGTGTTCGTTTGTAATTGTTTGACTTCTATGAAGTTCCTTTTGAGTTTTAACTGCACTTACTTCGATAAAAGTAAGCGCTTACACATTCTCTTAAGACAAAGATAATGAAAGCGCTTACATTGTCAAAAAAAATGCAGGACAGATTTTTTCCTCGCTAATACCCTACATTTCAATGTTTTACTCTGAGTATACGTATTTAGAGTTTTCGACAATTTTACCTAAAAATAAGCGGAAGATTAGCATACTTTCACAGCGAGCCGACATTGATCTCCTTTAACGATCGAACGCATAATTTCAAACTCTCGATGATTTACTTTTGCTTCGGTCCCGGTTATGGTCAACAAGCTGCCTGATTCATTAAGGTTTCCGTTAAACCGCGTTTAATATACCTGTTGATTAAAGGTTATAAAATGGGTTATTTATGGCAACAGATGTGTGCTTACAATAAAAAATCACTTCAACGATGAATTCCTGGATACGTGATCTTTCAATAAGAGCCAAAATTATTGGCTTGCTAACAGTTATTGGTGTCATTACGGCACTTTTTATGATGATTTATTTTCCACAGAATGCCCGTACGATGGGTGAAGAAATTCTGGTGGAAAAATCCCGAAACACCACTGAGGTAATTTCTCAGATCATCGCTTACCCGGTAGAAGTTCGTTTCATCGACGACGGGCAGCAAATTCGGGATACCTTTAGTCCATTTGAGGCAACAGACGACAGAGTCGGAATCTACAATGCCGTGGTGTTTGATGAAGAAGGAGAACGTATACACGGCGTTGGTGAAAATAACGAAGATATATCTGTAGGTGGTGAAGTAACCCAGGTTGAGTGGGGATACCAGGATGATCTCCTCGAATTCTCGGCCCCGATTTACAGCCCGGATGTCGAAGATGAAATCATTGGAATTTTGACTGTCAGTTTTCTGACTGACTTTCTGGATGAAAATGCCGCTTCGATATTCACCTGGACGATCTTTCTTTCGGTAATTGCTCTAATGGTATTTGTAGTGGTTGGCTATTTCTTTGCAGAATCGCTCAACCGGCCCATTATCCGCAGTGTAAACGTACTTCGAGACAGCTCGCAGAGTATAACAGACGGTTCCGAGCAAGTTGCCAGCTCCAGCCAGGACATGGCGGATGGGGCCTCACAGCAAGCATCATCACTTGAAGAAACATCTGCCTCTTTGGAAGAACTATCTTCCATGACCAAGCGCAATTCCGAAAGCTCTCAGGAGGCGAATAAACTCTCTGAGGAAGCTCAAAAGTCCGCTTCGGAAGGCAACGAAGCGATGGAACGCATGAATCAGCAAATGGATGAATTGAAAAGCTCTAATGATGAAACTTCAAAGATCATCAAAAACATTGACGAAATTGCTTTTCAAACCAACCTGCTTGCATTGAATGCTGCAGTAGAGGCGGCACGTGCGGGCCAGGCAGGACTGGGTTTTGCCGTTGTAGCTGAAGAAGTCCGTAGACTTGCTCTGCGAACTTCCGAAGCAGCCAAGGAAACCGAAGAAATCATTGAACGCGCCAGAAAAGCTTCGGATGACGGTGTAGGTATCGCCGGTGAGGTTGGCAGCTTCCTGCAGGATATCGATGAAAAATCGAAAAAAGTAAATGAGTTAGTTTCCGAAATATCGGCTGCTTCCATTGAACAGTCTCAAGGACTCGATCAGATTAACAGAGCCATGGGGCATGTGGATAGTGTAACTCAGAAAAATGCAGCCGGCGCTGAAGAAAATGCCTCTGCCGCCAGCAATATGAAATCAGAGTCCGAACATCTTGAACATATTGTCTACGAGTTGGAAACACTCGTAAAAGGTAACGGAGAATCCTCAAATGGCGAATCCGCCAGAATGTTTGATTCTGATGAAAGTGCCTACGGGTCTTCAAATCGCACCCAAAGCCAGGGAGCTTCAGCCGAGAGCACATCAAATGGAGGGAATTCCAACAAAGCGAAATCAACCGGAAAAGCCGACTCTGAGTCCACTTCAGGCAAAAGTCAAAACACGAATTCCGGCCAACAGGGTAAGGACGCCAAAGGGAATCAGGATCCCAACAACTTCTTTCCGATGGATGACGACTTTGAGGATTTTAAATAAACTCCTCATAACAAAGAATTCCAAAAACCCTTGGT
>SLJN01000315.1 GCA_007135115.1 Balneolales bacterium | reverse complement strand
GGCGAATGACTGGTTTATCATTATTTTTAACTCTTTTGAACAGGCCCATATGAGTAGGTTTTGGTGATTCTTTACCAAAAATATGGGTTCTGTTCTTTTTTTAAACTTTCGGATAGTTGTGTATCTGCTATTATTATTGCAGGATTTGGGTTTTCAAAGTCTTGATCTGCTTCTAAATGAAGCAATCCCACCTCAGGGTCAATACAACATTCTTTGTTTTGATCAATGAAGTCAACAAGGTCATCAAATCGTTGGGTAGTATAGATGAGTTTATCTCGATAAGTATTTCTGGCATAACTTGTGAATTCAAATGTGCCAACGTCGCTATTTAAATCATTAAAAACGATATTTTCAGCCCCTCCATGTTCGAAAATTGAAGTCATTATATCACTACCATATCTATAGGTAAAATGAATATAACTGTCGTTTTTAAAAAAATTCTGCACATTTCTCGCATAATCAGAGTCACTTACTTCATCCCTGTAAGTTGATTGATCATTATCACGGAAAAATGAATTATAATCCAACTTATTTTGCCCAAGGTCAATATAGTATTTAGGCTCAGGTATATTATCGTTTATCTGATAAATAGTATCGTTATATGCATAATAAAAAAGTGTATCCTCACCATGAATATTAAAATTATGCGTATCCATGAAACTAAAATCTCTTCTATAATCAGATACTGAAAGATAATTACTTTCGGAACTCATGCTTTCAAACGAGTACTCAAATAAGTAGTGATCAGCATCAACTTGATCATTTATATCATCATAATGAAACAAGTACGTGTCACCACCAGAGTGCTTAAAAGATTGAGCTCTTATATTTGCTTGTTTTTCATGACTAAACGACCCATCCCTGATATCATAATAGACCATCTTATAGTGAACTCTGTCAAATAAGCCTATTTTTTCTTTCTCTTCATTTATATAAAAGTCTTCGGGGTGACTAAGTTCACCAGGCCCTCCTCCTTGATCTGCCAAAGTATATTTATGCATGCCATTTCTATCGAACACATACAGACCCCTATTTTGTATCCTGTCCATTACAAGAATGAGTTCATCTGTTACCTTAACACGATCTATTGAGCTTAAGATACTTTCACTATTCGTTTCAAGAGGAATAATTTTTATTTCACCAAATAATTTTGATGCTTTTACATGGTCATCATAGCTTTCTATACTTAAAGTACCCCAATCATTTTGACCATCTGTCTTATCGATATACAGGTCACTTGAATCATTTTTACAAGATGCAATACATAACATACAAATAAATGCCGCTACTGTTCTTTTCATAAAAACTATATTTAATTAATAGCTGGTCTTACTATTTAACACGCAAGACCAGCTATATATTTACACTCCAAATTTCAGAAATAAATGAAGTTAATCATTAAGCATAGAGGACAAAATCTATGGTTCATCCTCTTCTTCGTCTTCATCACAAAACTTTTGATCAGAAACATTACAAGTATCGCCATGACTCAATGTACATCGCATTACTCCATCATCACTTTCATCACAATCAATCCAAATCTCCTTATAGTTCTCAGTTTCACCTCCATCATCGCTGTCGTTCATAGTAACTTCACTACTTTCAGAACAACATGAAGATGACTGATTGATTGCAACTGCATCACTTGATGCAAAAAACATCATTGATAACAAGAACACATAAAACACATTACTGTTAACCTTATTGATGCTTAACATATTAATTAGATTTAGTTTATGTTTACACATAGCTAATATTTTTGTTAGTTATTAGCTATTAGTAGCATAAAAAAATGTAAGTGTCACCAAGTTAAAACATGTTCACATAAGAAAAATATTGCAAATTATATATTAAAATTACAGTATGAGTTAAACCAATTTAACTTTTCACATATATCTTTTGCTTATTGAATCTGTCCAAAAAATTAAATTTCAATATTGGCAACCTAAAAACTTTACCATAATCTCTTATTTCTAATCACACCTTTGATGGCACTATTGAGAATTTGATAGAAAGCATCTACTCTACCACCCAAACATCGGTCGAGTGCGCTGTACCCGAGATTTGGGCGGTCTATGAGAGATTGATAACCGGATAGACTACTCCGTTCCGTCGCGATTAGGTGGGTTGCAAATGGAGCTGTCTTAATCGCAACTCCAGTCGGAATGAGGTTGAGGTGGATGCTTTCCCCTGGTTAATAAACCTCTGTAACTGAAAGGAAGCCGGAGGTACGACGGATTGCTATCCGGGATCCAGGGTAAAGGGCTGAATTTGTGCCACATTACCTGGATCCCGGATAACAATTCCTCTATCGCTCCATTGTTTCCGTGCGTGCCCCGCACTTCTTAGCCGGGGATGATGCCTAATTTATGTCAGTTTTGGACAATCATATTTTTTTAGACAGCCTCATCCCAAAATTTTATCGCCGATCCCCTTTTCTAATCAATCCGCGTACATCCGCGGTTCAAACTACCTCACCGGGCGATTTGATTACGCAGGGCACGCCCGAATCCTTCGGTGGCTGCCGGAGCGTCGTTTTCCCAGGCGGGGCGGCCGTTGACCCAGATGCGTTGCATGCCTTCGGCGAGTTCGTGTGGATTTTCGAAATCCGCTACATCGACAACATCTTCGGGGTCGAATACCAGGATATCAGCGGCAAATCCTTCTTTGAGATATCCTCTGGGAACATCCACTTTTTCGGGATCGTCAAGGCCAATATTGGAGGCGGTCTGTCCGGACATCTTCCGGATGGCTTCGGTCAGACCCAAAAATCCATCGGTGGAGGTATATTCATTGATGACTTTTGCAAATGCCCCATACCCTCTGGGGTGCCGCATCGTCGGGCTTCCGTCGGATGAAATGACGGTGTGTTCGTCAGCAATGAACTTTTTCATTACCTCTTCATCCATCACAAAATAGGCGGCGCTTTCACTACCCGGCCCCATATCGATCAACACTTCTTCAAAAGGTTGGCCCTCCTCTTCGGCTACTTCTTCTAATGTTTTACCGGCAACATCTCCGGTACCGAAGAGTGTGGCTCCCGGACCGTTTCGGTCATTCACCCGATTTCGCAGGTATTCGGCAAGCTCATCACGGCGTTCTTCCACAACTTCATCATAATCATTTGGAGGCCGGGCCCATTCCGGGAATACAATGCTGATTCCGGTAAAGCTTGCATTATACGGGTAGACATCCGCCGAAACTTCCACCCCGTCTGCACGAGCGTCCTCCATCATTTGCAGGACCCGGTCGGCTTGATCGAGATCATCACCCAGAACGATTTTCAGGTGCGACGCCTGAACCCGCGCTCCGGATTGCCTTCCCTGCTCGATGAGTTCTTCAATGGAATCTTCGATTTTATCATAATCTTCGTTTCGCATGTGGCTGATGATAATGCCATCATGGTCGGCTACAGGTCCGGCAATGGCCACCAATTCTTCCATCTCGGACTGATCCCCATAATCGTATTCCAACCCGAGGGAAAGCCCAAATGCACCGGCTTCAATCGCTTCGGTGACCATATCGACCATTCGCTGGAGCCCTTCTTCATCCGGGTCGTCGTGTTCTACCCCGGAATCCCTGCGGATGGTATTATGACCGGCCAAATAAGCCACATTAACCGAAGGCCTTTCTTGATCTATTTCATCAAAACGGGAGTCCAACTCATCGATTTCCGGACTCCGCCCATCCTGGCCAAGAATTATGGTGGTGACGCCCATAGCCAGGAAGTTTTCAAATTCCGGCGTATCAAGCGGGTTTCCGTGCGCATGAGGATCAATAAAACCGGGAGTGATATAATAACCTGAGGCATCATGGCGGTTTCGGATATTTACAGTATCCGGATCAACCTCGCCGATGTAGGCAATTTTATCATCCCGAATTAAAATATCTGCAGTTTCGGGCTCTGTACCACTCCCATCAATGACGGTACCGCCACTGATGTGCCAGTCGTAGGCTTCTTCGGGGGCACATGAAACCATCATCACCATTACTGCTGCAATTGCAAAAGCTTTGTAAAACATACACATAGATTAAATTTTGGAAACGTACTTTATTTGACCTGTTTCCTTAAGTTTGATTTTCACCATTTTTTAGTCTGTAGTCCTGACTACCCCATCGCGACGAGGATCTCCGGCACCAATCAAACCACTTCCGGGGTTTCGCAGGATCATGTGGACCCCGCCGAAATAGCGGTCATCAGAAGGATTGGGGCGCAGATCATAGCCGAATTCACGAAGTTCCTGCAGGGATTGATACGTGAATCCGCCCTCGGTTTGCAGGACCGGTGAGTTGCTGAATGGGTACATACGGGGCAATCCGATAGCTACAGCAGGGTCCAGTCCGTACTCGAGGGTGTACATGGTCATGGAAATAACTGCCGGCGGAATGCGGCCTGAACCGGGCGAACCTACAGCCAGTACGGGCTCTTCATCATCCAGAATGATCGTTGGTGCCGTGCTGGAATGCGCCGTACGATGAGCAACCCTGATGTTGGGCTTACGATCATTAACATTCCGGTTGGTAGTGTTGAAAAACACCCCGTTCTTAAATACGCCTGATCCGAAATACAGTCCCATGGTATTGGTCATCGAAACGGTATTTCCCTCGGCATCCATGACGGATAAGTGGGTTGTATTCTGCTCCTGCTCGTCGATATCATCTTCGGTAGGAAGAAATTCATCCGGAATGGTCCATTCCCGCTCTGGCTCAGCCATCAGATCGTACCAACCTTCACCCTCGCAAAGCGGTTCGTAATCACCCACGAATGGCCACGGGTCACCGGGTTCGAGTTCATCCGGTACTTCTCCGATAATTTCCGATCGGTACTCGGCATATTCGGTGCTTATCAATCCGGCGGTGGGCAATTCAAAAAACAGATTATCGCCGGTCCAACGGCCGCGATCGGTACGCGCAATTCGCAAGGCTTCGGCAAGAATCGTAGCGGCTTCGCCGGATTTAAAAGGAACACCCTTGCCGGCCATATCGTAAGAATCCAGTATATTCAGGGCGAGAGATACTTCTACCCCTCCCAGCGGCGGCGGGGCAGTCATTACCGTGTAATCGTTCCAGGAGCTGCACATAGCTCCGCGCCAGCGCACTTCGTAGTTTGCGAAATCGTCGGTGGTTAGTTTGCTGTCACCAGCTTGCAGATGTTCGATCACCTCTTCGGTAAACTCGCTTTCATAAAATGCTGAGTGGCCTTCTTCTGCAATACCTTCAAGCACATCGGCCAGAGCTTCCTGAATGAGAAGTTCACCGGTTTCGAGCGGGTCGCCATCGGGATAGAAAATTTCAGCGGCTTTGTCATCGTAGGTCAGCCGATCTTCGTTATCCCGGATGACTTCGCCGAGCAACCCGTGTACCGGGAATCCATCCCGTGCAAGATCTATAGCGGGTTGAAGCACATCGCGGCGGTCGAGATTTCCTTTTTGCTCCTGTACATCAACCAAACCTTTGACAAAACCCGGTACGGCGACGATGCGCTCTTGAGTTACCGAGTCTGAGTCTTCTTCCAAATCCTTATCCAGTTCGAAGTCGGGATCTTCACCTAACTGAGCGTAAAAGTCGATGTAGGCGGGCTCGTTGTTTTCGTTATCCCAGGCCGTAATCGCTCCGCTGCCTCCAAGGCCGGACATCATCGGCTCCACAACAGCAAGCGCGAAAGCCGTTGCAACGGCTGCATCGTATGCATTTCCGCCGTTATTCAACATCTCGGTTCCGGCTTCTGCGGCTTTGGGATGTGCCGCCGCTACCATCCCCCCGTCTTCAGTCGTTGCCCGTTTTTCCTGCATTGACAGCATTTGTGCCGGATCTTCTTTAAGGGTTTCCGTTGGGCCGCATGCAAAAAGCAGCCATGCCGGAATCAATAAACTTACAAATCTTGTAGCTTTCAACATCTTCAGTTTGGATTGTTGGATTTGATTGGAATAGCGGTAGAACGCACCGCACGTCTATAGTTGATGGGCAAAAATAAAGATTTCCGGGAGGAATGCCCGCCTCCCCTAATTACCAACAGCACCCCTGTAGATAATGATTTTTTTCTAAAAATACACTTGTTATTAACCGCAGAGGGACGCTGAGGTAGGCGCGGAGGTAACAGTGTGATTTAGGCTCGTTCTTCCATTTTTAGTTATTCTAACTTATGGAGTGTTCTCAACCACTTGAATCTTGAACTTCATTGAGAAATCCGTGATTAATAGCGCAAACCTGCGAAGGTACTTAAGGGACTGGAGAATCTGTTTAGAAGGGTTGTTACTTGGCAGCCAAGCCTGAGTCCCCCCCCTCTTGATGCCCAAGAGAGGGGCCAGGGGTGAGTTTAGTTCAAACCAAAGAATTACAAGTCCTCGAGCATTTCGTCGATTCGGGCGTAGACTCGTGCATCGTACTCATTTGTTCTGCGCTCATCCAGCCAGGTTTCGATTTGCTGGTCGTCGAAGCGGTGCATTTCGGAAAAGGCTAGCATACGCATTCGTGGGTCGCGGTCATTAATGTATTCTTCTATGCGAGCCTCCCAGGCATCGGTATCGCCATCATGTTCGGATATGTGGCGCCACACCTTATGCCGGATTTTAAACGGGAATCGTTCTTCCATATACTTTCCCGTACGCTCGACTGCGAAATCCAACGAGTCGCTGCGAAACAGCTCATCAATCAGACCGGGAGTGAATTCCAGGTAGGGTTCGTCTTCGGTGAGAAAGCGGTCCAGAAAATCCACGAATTCATCAGCGGGATTGAGCTCCCGGTAGACACTTACGGCTTTATAGACCTTCTCCACATCTTCCGAAAGGCTGATGATTTCAAAAACTTCATTGGCAACCTGCGAATTGTCCGTGTAGTAAGACAAGGCGTCAAGGGATGCAATCTGTACATCCCGATCCGAGTGGCGCAAACCTTCAAGAAAAGTGCTTTGAGTCCCGCTTGATCCGCGGGATAACCGGCCCAACGTACGATACATTTCGGCAAGAACATCATACTCGGATTCATTGCCGATTACATCCCGGAGCGCGAGCTGTAAGTCGGGATCATCATCGAACTCACGAAGGGCAATGGCCGCATCTTTTCGTGCGGATGTCTCATCAGCATTCCGAAGCTGATGCAGCCACATTGAAAGTGACTTATCCTCCTTCACTCGTATGGGATCATCACGGCCTTCTAACACATAAGCCGCTTGAATCTGCTCTTCGAAGTCGAGCCTTACTTCTCCGCCACGACCGGGGATATCAACCTCTTCAGTAAGAATATCATCGTTAGTGAAAATTTTGACATAAGCCGGCACAGAGCGATCGGTGCTGTGATCAACCGGATCAAAATCGAAAGTTACCCTGCCGGCTGATGCACTGAAGGAGACCTCTGCGACGAATTCAAGGGTATCCTGTGGAGGAATGTGAGGTAGCTCAGGCGCCTGGTCCCAAACCAGACCAGAGTGACGATACCAGATGTCGGAAAAATCATTCCAGGAATAGACCCTTCTGCCTTCATTGATGAGTTGATTGCCACTTTCTTTCAATGTGATGCTGTATGGTGCATCATCATATTCGTTAAACCACTCTCGGTAGCGGTTTAGAGAATCGGCTGAAAACTGGCTGTAAACGGTTTCGGGATAATCATCCACTCCACTGAATTTCTCCATTTTCGGCACCGGAACGTCATTGAACAGATGCCCTACCCAACTCTGATAGCCAAGTATGGCAGAGGCATCTTGCCACTGTTCGGTCTGCCGATAAATTCCGTACCATTGGGCGTATAATGTCGGATAAATCTGATCTTCCAGCTCTCCGCGCTCCCGGAAAATCCAACCCATTCCGGCAGAAAATGACCGGGGCTCCCAGCTGTCATCTTCGAGCATCACCAGACTGAATTCATCATACGGAAACGAATGGCCGATTTCACTTTCGGCGCGTCTGAGGCGGTTGTGTCCGCTTTGCAGAATTTCATCCTTGGTGCCTTCGCTGAATACTTCTTCTTCCGCAAAAACCCTGATTCTGCGTATACCAAACAGAGCGTCGGTTTCTTTAAACTTTCCTACGGCAAACCCCAGTTCGGATTTCGGCAGCTGATCTTCCGAACGCCAGTGCATAATACGTTTGCCGCCACTTGTATCGGAATCATCCAACACACCTCCGGTTACGGCGCGAAATTCATCATCTACCACAAAACGGAGGTCGGTAGTTACCTGAATTCTCGGATGATCCATCCCGGGCAGCCAATGACGGTTTGTTGCCGGCAAGGTGGAGGTCCAAACGGCACCACGGGCAGTTCGATGGATACCAAAAGCAGGTTCAGCGGAATAGGTGATATCCAGGTCAAATTCTTCATCCCGCTCTGCCGGCTCTTGCAGTTGGATGACCAGATAGCCGTCTCTGGTTTCAAATTCGAGGGAAGAGCCGTTTAATTCAACGGAACGGACATTCAGCCCGACGGCATTCATCCGGATTTCATCGTAGCCGTCAAGATAGGCGGACATGCGATAGGTGATACTCCCATTAATCGCGACAGGTTCAGTATCGACTTCAAATTCCCCTTCCAGATGATGATATCTGAAGTGCTGCTCAGGTTTTGAGTCGTAGTCGTATGCAGGAGTGGAAGCAGAGACGGGGTTTGTCAGTAAAATCAGTAAAGCAACCAGTCCGTATAAGGAAATAAATGCGCGTAAATTCAAGACACTTATCAGGTGTTATCGTTGAACATTGATATGATCTGGGGATGCAATCCGGGGGTAGCCGAAACTGCGTTTCCGGCATCTATCCGCGATTCACCGTTTAAACCGGTAAAGATTGCACCGGATTCGGATACTACTGGTAGTAACGCAGCAGCATCCCAGATATTCAATATCGGATCCAACATTATGTCCGCACGGCCTGTAGCTACCATCATGTGGCCGTATGCGTCACCCCAGGATCGGTAGTAACGGCACTCATCGTGAAGTTTATTGAACTGATGTTCGTATCCGTGTTTTTTGATGTGCGTGAGATCGGTCGTCAGCAATGTGGCTTCTTTCATGTTTGCCGTCCTTCGTGCATGACAGCTCTCCCCATTGAAATAGGCACCGATGCCAACCGCACCATCTGCCATCTCATCAAGAGCGGGGGCATATATTACACCGACAGCCGGTTTTTGATCTACCGTAATACCCACCAAAGTTGTATAAAGCGGCACCCCGTGGATGAAAGAAATCGTCCCGTCGATGGGGTCAAGGATCCACTGCACGTTGTGTTCTTCGTTGGATTGACCAAGCTCTTCCCCCAATACGCCGTGATCCGGAAAATGATCGGCAATTTCGGTGCGCATGACCTCTTCCGCCATTCGGTCGGCTATGGTTACCGGAGATTCATCATCTTTGTGCTCGACTTTTATGGATTTCTGAAAATATTCCAGGGTTTGCTCTCCTCCCTTACGTGCTACTTTACGGGCCACTTCCAATAATTCTGAGAGGTTTTCTTGCATGGGTAACTTGGTTTGTGTTTATATTTGCAGCTATCCGAATCCGGGGTTCGATTGTTTGATTTTCCCGGTTTATACTATCGCACCTTAATTTTACATCAACTTTGTCAACCTCCACAAGTGGGGCTGTTAAGACTATTTCTCGTTTACAGCTGATCAAAATAAAATTTATACATGACTGATACCGCCATTTTTAAATCCATTGCTGAAAAGCTGACTTTATCCTCTAAACAGGTTCAAACCGTTGCTTCCATGTTGGATGACGGGGCTACCATTCCATTTATCGCCCGGTACCGCCGGGAAATGACAGGAGAGCTTGATGAGGAACACCTTCGCTCGATTCGGGATGAACTGGATTTCCTCAGGCTGCTGGAAGAACGGAAGCAAACCATCCTCAAAACCATTGCGGATCAGGACAAACTTACCGATGAGCTGAAGGCAGAGATCGAGGCCTGCACTGATCTGAAGAAACTTGAAGATATCTACCTGCCCTACAAGCCCAAGCGGAAAACTAAAGCATCCGTCGCCCGGGAAAAGGGACTTGAGCCACTGGCAACGCTGATCTGGGAGCAGAAAACGTTTAAAGGGAGTCCGGAAGAGCTTGCAGCCGAATACATCAGCGAAGAAAATGGTGTGGCTGATGCGGAGGCCGCACTACAGGGCGCCCGGGATATTGTTGCCGAGTGGGTGAATGAAAATGGCAACGTGCGCGATGTGCTGCGCAAGCAATTTAAACAGCACGGCGCTATCAAGTCGAAAAAGGCCAAAAGCGCGGAAGACGAAAAGCAGGTTTATCAGGCTTATTATGAATTCAGCAACAAGGTTAAACATCTGCGCCCCCATCAGGTGCTGGCTTTAAACCGGGGTGAGCGCGAAGGCGTGCTGATTGTGGAGCTCGACATCTGGGAAGAGCGGGCCTTGGAATTAATCGATGATTCGGTGATGATCAACGAGAACCAAATTTTCATTGATCATCTTGAGGATGCCATCGCCGACGCCTACAAGCGCCTGTTGTTTCCGGCGCTGGAGCGGGAACTTCGTAATGATCTCACCGAAACCGCCAGTGCCCATGCGATTGAAACGTTTGCCACAAACCTCAAAAATCTGTTGATGCAGCCCCCCATCGCTTCCAAGACCGTGATGGGAATTGACCCCGGATATCGAACCGGGTGCAAGGTGGCAATCGTTGACCCCACCGGTAAATATCTTGAAGGCGGCACGATTTTTCCCACTCCGCCCTTTTCCAAAATTGCCGAATCCAAGAAGGTGATGAATGCGCTCATCGACAAGTATAATGTCAACTTGATCGCCATCGGAAACGGAACCGGATGCCGGGAAACCGAAGCAGTCGTTGCTGAGATGATCCAGGAACGCAACCCCGCTCAGACCGACGAACTTGCCTACTTGATTGTGGATGAAGCCGGCGCTTCCGTCTACTCTGCTTCCAAAGAAGCCCGGGAAGAGTTCCCGGACCTGGATGCTGCTCAGCGCGGCAATATCTCCATTGCTCGCCGGGTACAGGATCCGTTGGCGGAATTGGTGAAAATCGATCCGAAGTCCATCGGTGTCGGGTTGTATCAGCACGATGTTAATCAGCGGGAGTTGATCCAAAAACTGGATGATGTAGTCGAAAGCTGCGTGAATACCGTCGGTGTGAATCTAAACACGGCAAGTGCAGAGCTGCTGACCTACGTTTCCGGTTTGAGCCGGACGGTTGCCCGTAAAGTCGTAGACCACCGAAACCAGATCGGCACATTCGGCGACCGGAATAAACTGATGGATGTTCCCGGCGTCGGCGCATTCCGGTTTGAACAGGCTGCGGGATTTCTTCGCCTGCCAGAGAGCAGCAACCCGCTTGACAACACAGCCATCCACCCGGAAAGCTATGATGCTACCCGCAAGCTGTGCGAGGAGTTCGGTATCAACGTAGACAAACTTCCGGATGAAAAAGAACTTGCCGCCGAAAAATTCAAGAATCTGAATTACGAGACTACCGCTGAAAAAGTCGGGATCGGCGTTCCCACTCTCGAACTGATCATCGAAAACCTTCAGAAACCGGGTCGAGATCCGAGGGAATCGCTGGCCAAACCCATCCTCAGGCAGGATATCATGACTATGGATGATCTCACCGAAGGTCAGCTGCTGGAAGGCACCGTCCGCAATGTCGTTGACTTCGGAGCATTCGTGGATTTAGGCGTGAAGCAGGACGGCCTGCTGCACATCTCCAACATGAAACCTGGTGGTGGCAAAGTCCGTGATCCTCACGAGCATGTGGCGGTTGGTGATATCATCAAAGTAGAAGTGGAAAGTCTGGACAAAGAGCGCGGGCGGATCGGTCTGAAGCTCGTTGGCAGGCAGTAATGAATGAGCAATCAACGATAGCCTGAACCTTAGAACAATCCCGCTATCGTTGAAAGATAAACCGGCACTGTATATATCAAGCTATCGCTTATGAATGCAATAGAATCCGTCCGATGGGAAAACGGTCAGCTACAGATTATTGATCAAACCCTGCTGCCCGGCAAGCTGGAATATATCCGGTTGCATGACGCCGAGGAGGTTTGGCATGCCATCCGGCGACTTTCGGTTCGTGGTGCGCCGGCCATCGGTATTGCAGCGGCCTACGGATTGGTTCTGGGGATCAGATCTCATGAAAACTCTCCCGTTGATGAATTGTTTTCCAAGGCCCAGGAAGTAGCCGCCTATCTGAAAACATCAAGACCAACCGCCGTTAACCTTAATTGGGCATTGGATCGGATTCTTACTGTCATCCGCGAACAAAACCCAAGTGATGCGTCCGAACTGATTTCCATAGCAGAGCGGGAAGCTGTTGAAATCCATCAGCAGGATAAAGAGATCTGCCGGTCTATTGGCCAGAATGGGGCAGAATTATTTTCAAAACCCGTGCAAATTCTGACGCACTGCAATACCGGCGGACTTGCAACCGGTCAGTACGGGACAGCTTTTTCGGTGATCTATCACCTTCATCAAAAGAATCTTGTGCGGAATGTCTGGGTG
>SLJN01000079.1 GCA_007135115.1 Balneolales bacterium | reverse complement strand
TGTTTTATCCGGATAAAGCCAACTTTATCGGTTTCGTAACGCGCATGAGAGATGCCGGGCTGCTGCGAAAAACCCTGCGCGGATTCCGGGAGAATGCCACGATTCCTTCCGAAGGAGCTGCACTGCCGGGATTCATCCCCGGTGTATATTGGTCGGATCACTGGTCATTCTGGCAGCATGACTTCCCCGCCCTGCTGGTGACTGACACCCTACTTTATCGCGACCGGCAATACCACACTCCCGGCGACACCCCCGACCGGCTCGACTTCAACCGAATGGCCCGCGTGGCAGAAGGATTAAAATACGCGGTGAAGGGTTTAGCTGAGTAGGTTTGTTTAGCCAGGGTTTAGCCGCAGCTTTACAGGGGTTTTCACAGCTCTTATTGGCGCGATTTTTGAATGGGGTTGACTTTAAAATTGGTAGCTCATTATTGTAATCTTAAAACTACAGACTTGCTTTCCTACAGATATCAACCCATAATTCTTAAATCCGTTCACACCCGTGTTAATCCGCGGTTTACTCATTCTTACTACAATTAATTACCCTGCTTAGAAACTTTTCCTGTGCATCCCTTCGTTTCTTAGTGTAATAAGACTGTAACTATTCAGAATTCAATTACTTTTTTTGAATTAACTATAACCCCTGATCAACACAATCATCATGAAGAAGACACTTATAATCCTGACATTTTTCTTGGGCGCAATTACATTTGCAGCAAGTGCACAAACAGCTTTTGACCGGGCCACTATAGAAGACACTTTTGGATTCGGTCCCCGGCTCGGATACTATAAAGCTACTGATGCAGAGGAGGGCGCTTTCTACGGAGGTCTACAAGCACGCTTCAGACCCGGGGCCATATTCGGCGCCGAAGCATCCATTGAATACCGTGGAGGACAACGTTATGGCGTAGGCGATTATACCGTTGAAACAAGCTTTGTTCCGGTCACCGCTTCTTTACTACTTTTTGCACCGATAACCGAAACTTTTGCTCCCTACGGACTGGCGGGTTTGGGTGCCTACTACACCATGTACACCTTTTCTGATGAAGCTGCTAACCTGGGATTTGAAGATGACAGCGAATTCAATATCGGTTATCATTTAGGTTTCGGAGCCGAATTTCCGCTCTCCCCTAATGTAGCTCTTAATGCCGACTACCGCTATTTGTTTCTCAATCCTGATGAAGGCGATGAATCTCTTGAAGGCGCTTCCTTTGATGGGAATGTATTCACGGCCGGGCTCATGTTTTACTTTTGACCTCAGTTGGATGATTATTTTTTTGCAGTACTCTATTATCCAATTGTAGCGTAATAGTTTATAGTATCCATATGTCCATTTTGATTGATCCCACCGAGACAGGCAAAAAGGATCAAAAAATCACCGACTGGTCGAGTAAAAGCCTACGTATCCCTTTGGGAGAACTCCTGGGGGGGCATGCCTGGGGCCAAACACCCAAACACTCAAACAGCCAAACCACCCATTGCGTCATAGCGGTTAACTCCCATTAAGCCCCACTACCCCCCGTAAAAGCATAAAGCGCCTCACCCGGAACCAATCTTTTGTAATTCACATCAGTCACCGAAGCCTCCCGGAATTGCTCAAGCATTTCCGGTGGTTCCGGCAATGGACCGCACCCTTCGGTCATGGTTGACCAAAGGTTCAGAACACGTGGGGCTGACCTACCTTCCCGGCACATAGTGGTAAGCAAAATACGTGCACCTGGTTTGAGCATTGAGCAGACATGTTTAAGAAGCGTGACCCTCTGGTCTACAGGAAAATAGTAAATGATGGAATGCAGCGTGGCCACATCAAAAACGGGTTCGGAGGAGTAGTTCATGATATCGATAGTCTCAATCGAAACCCGGTCACTCAGTTGCCGGTTTTGAATGTTTTGCCGCGCAAGTTCTGCGGCGTCTTCCTGCAGTTCGAGTCCGACGGCAGTCAACTCCGGATTGAGACCGGCGGCATGGCAAATATAGGATCCGTCTCCGCATCCTATTTCCAGGAGACGAGCCTCTCCTGACTTTGGAATCACCTCCGTAACTGCATCGGAAACAAACGGCTCAATCAGGCGGGAGGAACGAGCTACGGTAGCGGCGTTTTGGTCAGACATGTTAAATTTTTCTGACCGTTTCAAACGACCTGGAGTCTGGGTGATGATAAAGTTCTGAAGTGTGGCGGCTTCTTCAACCAAGGCAGCAGCGGCATCATTAGCCGGTTGGGTCAGTTTCCGTGATAATTTGCCTCGCAGCGAATAGCCGTTTTTATCTGATCGCAGCTCACCCAAAGCCACTCCCAGCTCAAGCCATGCTTCCAGCCCTTCACGCGAGCCTTCATCAATGCTGATTTCCTCTGCGATCTTATCCAGTGTCAGCGGACCATCGGCCAGCAGATGCAAAATTTGATTGGACAAGCCGGATGCCACAAAGGCGACGCGATGATACGACTCGGTAGCTCTTGAAAGATTAAAAATCAATGAGAGGTGGCCACTGAAAAGCAACGAGAAGAAAGTGCGGATTTTCATAATCTTACCCCGATTATTTCACATCTGATATCTGTTGCGGGCTAAGATATGTGAAAATCATCTGCTGATGAAACAGGTTGAAATCTCAGGAATAGCTCCCACCATCGTATAATACCAATCCAAAAGTGAATATAGGGTTGTCCGGTAAACTTTATAGACGAGTTGCACAGGCATAGCGAGAGTTTTCAATTTACACTCCCAAATATGAAAACAACTCATAAACCAGAAAAGCCGGCCATACCAGCGCTTTTAAAAAGCCCAGTACACCGGCCCAAAAACCGCCGGCTGTTGATATAAAGTAAATTACTGCTCCGATAAAGCCCAGTCCGTAAAGTGCACCAGAGCTTCCGTTGTCTTGAACTGTTTGTTTCATAGGATATCTTTTTGATTATTTCTCGCAAAGTTCGCGAAGGTTGTCACGCAAAGATCGCTAAGGTTTTAATTGAGTTTTGTAGTGCGGCTCGGCTTTCGCGGTCTTAGCGTCCGCAATTTTATTTAGCGGTCCTTTCGCGTGAAATCTTAGTTTCTTGATTCCGATGTTTAATCAGAACCCTGTGCATCTCCTTACAGATTATCTTTATTCTTCAGGACAGTAGTGTCCAAGAAAATGTTATATATAAGATACTCAATTGTCGCAGTTAGGCATTTTGAAATATGTGATGGGTTTAATCCCGTTTTCGATAAATTGAAAATTACAGATTAAACATTGAAGATTCGCTTGTTCAAGCAACTTGCCTGCCAT